>JALORD010000094.1 GCA_025459145.1 Pirellulaceae bacterium
TCTAAGCAGCCGGGGCTGCGCGAGGACGTCGCTGCGGCGCTCGGTACGGTGTCAAGTGAGCCAAGTCCACGTCCTCGCGCGGGGCTGGTGGCTCAGGGCCTGAGCCACCCACTTTGCCGGAGCGTTGCACTTTCGGCGACTGACTGCTCACAACCGTTTGCGGAGTTGGAATGAGCCGAAGACGAGGGCGATTGTGGCCATCGTCCAGAGGACGGCGGCGTGTTGCCAGAGTTCGGCCCAGCCGCCGCCGCGGAGGATGACACTGCGCGAGGCGTCGATCATCCAGGTCGTGTGAAAGAAGAACGCCACGTACGGCAGCGGCCAGGGCATCGAGTCGATCGGGAAGACATAGCCCGACAGGAAAATCGATGGCAGGAACGTCCCCATCGCGATCTGGCCGGCGGCTTCGCGCGTCGAGGCTTTGGTCGAGATCCAGAGCCCCATGCCGAGGTTCGTCAGGACGAACGGAATCGTGATCATGATCAGCGTGATGAAGTAGCCGTGGATCGGCACCCGAAACACGAGCCACATCAGGAACGCGATGAAGCAGAACTCGAGCAGCGTCAGGAAGACGTAGGGGGTCATCTTGCCGAGGATCAGTTCGCCCCGGCGGACCGGCGTCATGAAGAGCTGTTCGAGCGTGCCCAGTTCCTTCTCGCGGACGATCGCGTTGGCCGAGAGCATCGTCGACATCATCTGGCACATGACGACCATCAGGCCGGGAATGAAGAAGTTGGCCGAGCGGGTGTCGGGGTTAAAGAGAATCCGCGGGCGGGCCTCGATCGGCAGTTGCCGCTCGCCGAGCACGCGGAGCAGCGACTCGCGGAGCGTGATGGCGTTGCTCACATTGAGCGCCTGGCTGGCGATGCTCGATTCGGTCCCGTCGACGAGGACGAGAATCTGCGCCGTATCGCCGGCAGCCAGTTGCCGCGAGTAATCCTCAGGGATCACAATCCCGACCCGAACGACCCCCGCGACGATCAGTTGGCTCGCCTCGCGGTCGGTGAGCGCCTGGCGAGTGACGCGGAAATCGCCCGTGTTTTCGAACTGTTCGATCAGCCGGCGGCTTTCCTGGGTTCCCGCATGATCGACGACGACCGTCCGGACGTTCCGAACATTCGTATCGATCGCGTACCCCAGCATGAACAGCTCCATGACCGGCACGAACAGCGTGAAAAAGAGCGTCTGCGGATCGCGGAGGATATGCAGCAGCTCCTTGCGGGCGACGCTCAGCGTTCGTTGGAGGGTGCCGGGCATGGGGGGAGGGGAGAGTGGCTAGTGCTAGTGGCTAGTGGCTAGTGGCTAGTGGCGAGGGAGTTCAAGGTTGCAGGTTCAATGTTCCAAGTTGGCGTTCCCAGACGCTCGATCACTCCTCACGGAATTCAAACATGGATTAAGTTGTTGAACCTTGAACTTTGAACTTTGTCCTCACTCCGCGTGTTCCTGCCGCGCGATGGTGACAAACACGTCTTCGAGGTTCGGGAGGGCCGGGAGGATGGTGATTTCGGGCATCGCCGCGATGTCGGCCAGGTCGTCGCGCTCGTCGACCTGGCAATGGATCGCCTGGCCGAAAATTGTCGCTTCGCGGACGGTTGGCCGTTGGTGCAATTGGACCAAGAGCTCGGCTGTCTCGGGGGTGTGGATTTCGACGCGCCGGTAGCCCGCCGGATTCACTGCGGGGAGCTTTTTGAGCGAGGCCGGCGTGCCGACAACCATCAGCTTCGAAAGGTGCAAGTAGCCGACGCGGCCGCACCGCTCGGCCTCGTCCATGTAGTGCGTCGTGACGAGGAGCGTGATGCCTTGGCCGGCCAGACGAAACAAGAGGTCCCACAAGTCGCGCCGCGCGACGGGATCGACCCCCGCGGTCGGTTCGTCGAGGAACACGAGCTGCGGCCGGTGGAGCAGCGAACAAACGAGCGCCAGCCGTTGTTTCCAGCCGCCGGAGAGCTTGCCGGCCCAGCGATCGAGGTACGGCGCGAGGCCGGTGAGTTCGATCAGTTCTCGCTGGCGGTCCCGGGCCTCGGTCCGCGAGAGTCCGTAAATCCCCGAGTAGAAGTCCATGTTCTCCTGAGCCGTGAGATCGGCATACAGCGAGAACTTTTGCGACATGTAGCCGATCGATTGGCGAATGGCCTCGGCGTCGGTCGCCACATCGCGCCCCAGGACGGTGGCTCGCCCTTCGGCCAGCGGAAGCAAGCCGCACAGTGCGCGGATGAGCGTCGTTTTGCCCGAGCCATTGGGGCCGAGCAGGCCGAAGACTTCGCCGTGGCGGACGTCGAGGCTCACTTGATGCACAGCCGTGAACGAACCGAAGCGAATCGTGACGCCGTCGATATCGATGACGGGGGGCTCGTCGTCGGCGACGGCCGGGGCAGGCATCAGATCGTGCTCAGGCAAATGCACGGGCGGAGATCACTTGGTTCAAGAGGAGGACGGGCTCGCCGCGGCGGTCGATGGTGCTTCAGTCGACGATGCCGCGGCTTTCGGCAAATACACCGTTGCCGCCATGCCCGATTTGAAGACTCCCTGCGGGTCGTCGACGCGGACCTTGAACCCGAAAACCTGGTGCCGCCGCTCGTCGATTGTCTGCACGTTGCGGGGCGTGAACTCGCTGATCGACGAGATCTGCACGACGACGCCTCGAAAGCGCTTTCCCGGGTAGGTGTCGATCGTCACGTCGACCGCTTGCCCCAAACGGAGATGCCCCAGGTCGACCTCCGAGATGTACGCCTTGACCCACAGATCGTCGGCCCGCAGGACGGTGACCAGCGGCTGATTCGCCGCGGCGATATCGCCCGGGCGGACGCCGATCGTTTCGACAACGGCCCGCTCGGGAGCAGTGACGGTTCGCTCGCGGCGACGGACATCGAGCTCGTCGAGTTGGGCCTCGAGATGGGCAACCTGGGCCGCGGCCTCGTCCTTATCTTCCTGACGCGTGCCAGCCAGGAGCAAGTCGTAGTTCGCCTGCACTCGAGCGAGTTCCGCCTCGGCCTCGGCGACATCCTCGGCGCGGTAGCCCGAGTCCATCATCGCGACTTTGGCGGCGGCGGCGGCCACGGTGGCTTGCAGCCGATTGTGGCGAGCGACGGCGGCGTCATAGGCCGACATGGCCGTCGCCCCCTTTTGCAGCAGGTTCCGTTCGCGTTCGAGATCTTGCCGGGCGTTTTCGAGCTCGGCCTCGTGGGCGAGTAGCTCGCTACGCGCCTGATCCTTTTCCTCGGTTCGATAACCGGTCTTCATCTTGGCCAGAGCCGCCGCGGCCAGATCGCGCATCGCTTTGCCGGCGGCGATTTCCTCGTCGCGCGGTCCTTTGTTGGCCTTGGCCAGGACGGCCCGGGCGGCGGCGAGCTGCGCTTCGAGCTGTTTTCGCTGCGCGTCGAGCTCCGGGTATTCGAGTTCGAGGATGGGCTGCCCCGCCTCGAGAAGATCCCCCTCGTCGACGAAGAGCTTGGCTACGCGTCCGCCGACCCGGGAGCTCAGCCGGACTTCCTGCGTCTCGACGGTTCCCGGAAGCGCCAGTTCGCGCGTCGACCAGGGGTACTGCCAAAAATACGCCCCCGTCAGCCCGCCAATCGCGGCCAGGACGAGCACCAAAATGACGAGTTTCGAGAGCATTGCCCACTTCACTTTCGCGGCGGAGGGGGGCATGGCAAACCGACGCAGAGCGACCGTAGGATTGTTGATTGCGTACCTCATCCTCCGCTATTACGCTCAGCAGGGCCAGTCGGCCGTTCGGATGCGGATCAGCCTCCGAATTTCGCGAATTTTCGTAAGTTGTTTGGGCAGCGTAGGTTGCGATCCTGGAAAGGCGCCATGAGCCAGCCGGATACCGAGCAACTCGAGAAGATTCTGGAAGGCCTGCGGTCGGGCGACCGGGAGGCGCGCCGCAAGTTCCTGGAACTCGCCTGCAACCGATTGCAGCGGCTGGCGGCCAAGATTCTTACGGGTTCGTTTCCGAACCTTCGCGGGCGGCACGATGTCGATAGCGTGGTGCACGAGACTTGGCTCCGGCTCTTGCAGACGCTGGACAAGATTTCGCCGCCAACCGTCGAAGACTTCTTCAGGCTGGCAGCGCACAAAATCCGTCAGGTGCTGCTCGACATGGCCGAGAAACAGCGCCGCACGCAGCAGCGCGAGACCCTGCTCGGAGATGAAAGCGTGGCCGGCGCGGGAAACTCCGAGCTGACCTACGACGCGGGGCGATTGGCACTGTGGACCGAGTTTCACGAGCGGGTCGGTCAGCTTCCCGAGGCGGAGCGAACCGTGTTCGAGATGCATTACTACCTGGGATTGCCGCAGGCCGAGATTGCGGGGCTGCTCGGACTGCATCCACGGAAGGTGAGCTACCTGTGGATTGCGGCGACCGAGCAACTGGCCGATATCCTGTCGCTGGCCGAGGGGATGACGTGATGCACGTGGCTCCGGTCGAGAACAAGGATCCGGTCCTGGAACTGCTCGCCGAGTGGGAAGCCGAGCGGCAAGCGGGGCGAACGCTCTCTCCTGAAGAGTTGTGTCCTGACGACCCCGAACTGCGCTCGCGCGTGGCGGCCCGGATCGCCCGCCGGGCCAAGCTGCAGGCAGTGTTCGACCTGCCGACGATCGGACCGGGCGAGACGGCGGCGCCGCTGGCGAACTTCCCGCAGGTCGACGGTTACGAGATTCTCGAAGTGATTGGCCACGGCGGGATGGGGGTGGTTTACAAGGCCAGGCAGCAGGGGCTGAATCGGCTGGTGGCGCTCAAGATGGTGCTGGCCGGAGCGAGCGCCAGTCCGCAGGACCTCGCCCGGTTTCGGGCAGAGGCCGAGGCGGTCGCGCAGCTGCAGCATCCGAGCATCGTGCAGATTTTTGAGATCGGCGAACAAGGGGGCTGTCCGTATCTGGCGCTGGAGTACGTCGACGGCGGGAGTCTGGCCGAGCATCTGGATGGAACGCCCGTCGCGCCCCGGCAGGCGGCCGAGCTGGTGCTGGCGCTGGCGCGGGCCGTCGACCATGCCCACGAGCGGGGAATCGTCCATCGGGATCTAAAACCGGCCAACGTGCTGCTGCAGGCCGACGGAACGCCCAAGATCACCGACTTTGGTCTGGCCAAGCGGCGCGAGTCGGAGCAGATCCACACGTTGACGGGAGCGATCCTCGGTTCGCCCAGCTACATGGCGCCCGAACAGGCCAGCGGCAAGGCGAGCGACATCGGGCCGGCGACCGACGTGTATGCACTCGGCGTCGTGCTCTACGAACTACTCACCGGGCGGCCGCCGTTCAAAGGGGCTTCGGTGATCGAAACGATCGAGCAAGTTCGCGAGAACGATCCGGTGCCGCCCCGGTTTCTGCAGCCCAAGACGCCCCGCGATCTGGAAACGATCTGCCTCAAATGTCTGGAGAAGCGGCCCAGCCGGCGATATCCTTCGGCCGCGGCGCTGGCCGCCGATTTGCGAGCGGTCCTCGACGACGAGCCTATTCACGCCCAGTCGCTGACGCTCTTTGATCAAGTGGCCCGCACGATCGGCCATCACGGGTTCGATGCGCGGTTTCGGGGAATCGCCCGGCGAATTCTGCTTATTGCCCCGATACCGCTCGGACTGCACTTGGTGGCGTATCTGCTGTTTGCGGGTCGGCCCTACTATCCACAGGCGATGGTCGCGACGACCGCGGTCATGATGTTCACACTGGTTCCGCTGCTGCTCATCACGGGAACACCGACACTGCGCACGATTCCGGCCTGGCAACGGCGGCACTTCGTAACGGTGTGGGTCGGGCATCTGGTGGCGATGGCGGTGGTCTTAATCGTGGTGATGGTGTCGACGCCGCCGGCCAATCCGCACCTCCTGTTGATGGTCTATCCACTGTGGGCGGTGACGGCTGCGACCAGTTTCCTGGCCCATGCGACCGAAGCGGGAATGTACTACCTGATTGGTGCGGCGCTATTCGCCGTGGCGATTGGGCTCGCGCTCGTGCCAGTTTGGGCTCCGCTGGCCATCGCGGTCATCATGACGGCCAACATGCTCTTTCAAGGGTTCTACTTGCAGCGGATGGCGCGGGCGGCAGCGACGCCTGCCGATCCACGACGCGAAGGCGCGTTTCCGTCGACGAAGCGGGGCGTGTGAATTCGCCGAGATGGCGAGACTTCCACCGGGAGGGGCACTTTCGGTCAGACGACAACGGGGCACAATAAGCCGAGTCACGATCAAATCCTCCGACAGCCGAACTGCGATGACTCCCTTGCCCGTGGCAGTGCTCATTTCCGGCGGCGGCACGACGCTCCGCAATCTGCTCGACAAGATGCAGGCCGGGACGCTGCCAATCGATATTCGGCTGGTGATCTCGAGTTGTCCGGAGGCACGAGGGCTCGATTTCGCCCGCCAGGCTGGAATTGCGCATTTGGTGGCCGAAAAGCAGCGCGCGATGAGTGCCGAAGCTTATAGCGAGGCAATCTTTGGTCCCTGCCGGGCCGCGGGCGTACAACTCGTCGTGATGGGAGGCTTTCTCAAGCACGTGCTGATTCCCGCCGACTTCGAGAATCGCGTCGTCAACATTCACCCCAGCCTGATTCCGGCGTTTTGCGGGCGGGGGATGTATGGCCTGAAAGTGCATGAGGCGGTGCTGGCCAGCGGCGTGAAAGTCACCGGCTGCACCGTCCACTTTGTCGACAACGAGTACGATCACGGCCCAATCATCCTGCAGCGGCCGGTGAAGGTGCTCGACGAGGACACACCCGAAACGCTGCAGGCGCGGGTGTTTGCCACAGAATGCCTGGCTTACCCAGATGCGCTATCTTCGATAGCCGTGGGCCGCGTGAAAGTAGTGGGGCGCCGCGTGCAAGTCGGCATCTAGCTACGTTCGTCGCAAGTCTTTTATGCGTATTGATTTACGTCGTCTAAAACGATGCTCATGGCGAATGTGCGCACGAGCGTGGAAGAATTCTGTCACCGCATGGTTGCAATCTGTCATCATGGCGTCATAATTGGGGTAATCTGCGTGGAATATTTCGGCCATGATTCGCTCCAATTTGCCAGAAGACCGGCGAGCCCAGCTGGTGGAGATGATCCGCCAACGGGGGTTTGCGTCGCTCCCGGCTCTGGCTGCGGAACTGGCCGTTTCGGAATCGACCGTTCGCCGTGACCTAGATTTCCTCGAGGAGTCGGGGCTGGCCCAGCGGACTCATGGGGGCGTTTTCTATACGGGACCCTCCCCCAAGCTCGTGCACTTCGATCAGCGGCAATCCCTCCATTGGGATCGCAAACGGCAGATCGCGGTCGCGGCCAGCCGCCTGATAGAAGACAACGATACGGTCCTCCTGGATGGCGGCAGCACGACCTACGAGCTCGCACAGCTTTTGGTCGGGCGGCCGCTGCAGGTAGTGACCAATTCGCTCCCCGTGGCCAACCTGTTCACGTCGAGCGACAGCGCCGACCTCGTGCTGATTGGGGGCTACGTCCATGCGAAGACGGGCGTCTCGCTGGGACCGTATGCCAACCAGATGCTCGCGGGCCTGCGCGTGCGGCGGGCAATATTGAGCGTGGCCGGAGCGAGCGAACAGGGCTTTTACAACAGCAACCTGCTCCTCGTCGAAACCGAACGCGCGATGATGCACGCCGCGGATGAAGTGATCGTGGTTGCCGATAGCACGAAGTTTGGACGGACGAGCCTCGCGCACCTGTGCGACTTGGGGTCGATCGACACGCTGGTGACCGATCACGAAATCGCGAGCGAGTGGCGGGCCCGCTTGGAGGCGGCAGATGTGAAGGTGATTGTCGCGGACACCGTACCAAACTCCGCGAGCGGGACGGTCGGCGACCGCACGCTGGCCAAAGCCGCGAACGACTGACACTGTCCATCGCGGCGAACGATTAAAAACCGGTAACGAAAAGAACCTCTCCCATGGCTCAACTCGACCGCGCGGTCGTCGAACAGATCGTCCGGCAGATTGTCCTGTCGCAAACGGGCAGCGCGCCAGCCGTGCGCAGCGCACCCTCTGCCGAGAGCTCGACACCGCCACAGCCGAATCTCGTCGTGAGCATTTCGGCCCGGCATTGCCACCTGACCGACGAACACGTCGAGATCCTGTTTGGCCCTGGGGCGAAGCTCATCCCGGAGAAGAACCTGTATCAGGACGGCTTTTATGCCGCCGAGCAGACGGTGATGGTCGTGGGCCCGCGGCGGCGGATGCTGCCGAATGTGCGTGTGCTGGGCCCGACGCGCCCCGCCAGCCAGGTGGAACTCGCCTTTACCGACGCAATCTCGCTCGGCATCGACACGCCGGTCCGCCACAGCGGCGATATCAAGGGAACGCCCGGCTGTGTCCTGGTCGGCCCGAAGGGCGTCGTCGAACTGCCGGAAGGCGTGATCCGCGCCGCCCGCCACGTTCACATGAACAACCGCGACGCCGAGTACTACGGCGTGAAGAAGGGGGACTTCATGAAGCTGCGGATCGAATCGCCGCAGTGTGCGGTCGTCTTCGAAGACCTGCTCGTGCGATCCGACGCGACCAGCAAGCTTGAAGTCCACATCGATACCGACGAAGGGAACGCCTGCTTCTTGGATGGCGCGACGAAGGTCGAACTGCTGAAGCAGGATGGCGGATGTAAATGTAAACATTAGTGTCATTTGTCACTGGTCATTGGTCACTTGTGATTTTTGCCCATGACAAGTGACCAATGACAAATGACCACGTAACCAATTCACTTTTCACTACCGGAGACGTATGCATGGCCAAAGTTAACGAAGCCCTGGGAATGATCGAAACGAAGGGCTTTATCGCCCTTTTGGAAGCGACCGACGCGATGCTCAAGGCCGCGAACGTCCAGCTCGTCGGCTGGGACAAGGTCGGCAGCGGGCTCGTCTCGGCGTTTGTCACCGGCGATGTCGCCGCCGTGAAGAGCGCGACCGATGCGGGAGCGGCCGCCGCGGGCCGGATCGGCGAAGTCGTCAGCGTGCAGGTCATTCCTCGCCCGCACGACGATCTGCACATCGTCCTGCCGCCGACCCTGAAGAAGGCCAAGGCTTAAGTCGTGTCGGCACGCACCTCACCCGGTTCCACGAAATCCACTAAACCCAGCAACTCTCGGAATTCCACCAACATGTCAGCAATCGGACTTATTGAAACCAAGGGCCTCATCGGCCTCGTCGAAGCGACCGACGCGATGGCCAAAGCGGCCAACGTGCAGATTCTCAAGCGCGTGGGAATCGGCGGCGCGTTCGTCACCACGATTGTCACCGGCGATGTCGGCAGCGTCCGGGCCGCCGTCGAAGCAGGCGCTCAGGCCGCTCAGCAGGTCGGTGAACTCGTGGGAAGCCACGTGATTCCCCGCCCGGCCGAAGGCCTGCTCGACGCGTTCCTCAGCTAGTCGATCGATCGTGCCACGTCCTTTCCTCGCGCCAGTCTGCCTTCGCAACGGATTGCTCAACTTATGAAGATTCTCGTCGCCAACCTCGGATCGACAAGCTTCAAGTATCGGCTGTTCGATATGGCCGACGAACGTTGCCTTGCGCGCGGAGGGGTCGAGCGAATCGGTTCGGCGGAAAGCCCTTGTTTCGTCGAGATCGGCGGGAAGCGTCAGGAATTGAAGACGCCCGTGCCGGATCACGCCGTGGCGGTACGACAGTGCCTCGCGCAACTGACCGATCCAGCGACCGGCTGTCTCCAGGATGCAAGCGAAGTCGCGGCGATCGGGTTTAAGGCGGTGCATGGCGGGCGTGTGAGCGGTGTGCAGCGGGTGACGCCCGACGTTCTGGCCGCGATGGAGGAGATGAGCCTGGTCGCCCCGGCCCACAATCCTCCTTATATCCAAGCGATGCGCCTCTTGGCCGAAAAGCTCCCCGAAATGCCGCTCGTGGCGGCGTTCGAAACGGGCTTTCACGCCACGATCGAAGATCGCCTGCGGTACTACCCGGTGCCGTACGAATGGGGCGAGAAGCTGCAGATCAAACGGTGGGGATTCCATGGCGCCAGCCATCGGTACATCGCCCAGCGGACGAGTCAGCTCCTCGAGCGGTACGACTTGCGGATCATTTCGTGCCACCTCGGCGGCAGCAACAGCCTGTGCGCGATTCGCGGCCAGCAGAGCGTCGCCACGAGCATGGGAATGAGCCCGCAGACCGGACTGCCGCACAACAACCGCGTTGGCGATTTCGATCCGTTCGCGATACCGCTGGTGATGCAGGCCGAAGGGATGTCGCTGCATCAGGTGCTCGACACGCTGGCCGAGAAGTCGGGCCTGCTCGGCCTCTCGGGAATCAGCGGCGACATTCGCGACCTGGAAGAAGCCGCGGCACAGGGGAAAGCCCGGGCGCGACTCGCCCTCGATGTGTTCGTCGCCGAAATTCGCCGGCACCTGGGAGGCCTGTTGATCGAGCTCGGCGGCGTCGATGCGATCGTCTTCACCGGCGGGATTGGCGAAAACGGTGTGAACATCCGCGCGGGAGTCTGTGCGAACCTGAGCGAACTGGGGATCGAACTCGACCCGGCCAGAAACGCCCAGGCCAAAGGCGAATTCCGCGTCAGTGGTGAGAACAGCCGGGTGCAGGTCTGGACGATCCCCACGAACGAAGAGTTGGTTGTTGCCCGGCAGACGAAGCACGTGCTGGAGAATGCGTAACGAGAAAACGTAGGGTGGGCTCTGCCCACCACAGAAATATCGGTGGGCACAGCCCACCCTACTCGAGCCCCTAGCCTCAAGCCCTAACCCCTCCCTGACCCCATGTTCATCGCCCAAGTTACCGGCTCGCTGGTCTCGACCCAAAAGGTCGAGGCGATGAAGGGGAGCAAGCTCCTCCTCGTCGAACCGTATCGGGTCGACCCGGCCGAGCGGAAGTCGCTCGTCACCACGGGGCGGACGTTTGTGGCGGTCGACATGCTCGGCGCGGGAGTGGGCGATTATGTCCTGCTCACGCAAGGCAGCAGCGCCCGACTTACTCCCGAGACAAAGAATATGCCGATCGACGCGGTGGTCGTCGGGATCATCGATCAAGTCCACGTCGATAACGGCATGGTTTACTCACGCGAACAATAGACCAACGTAGGGTGGGCGATGCCCACCTTCGAGAAACAGCGTGGGCACAGCCCACCCTACACTTCCTATGCAAATCAACGAAACTCTGATCCGCAATGTCGTCGCCCAGGTGCTGGCCGAAGTGAGCCGCGGCGGCTCGAACGGCTCGCCCGCTGCTCCGCGATCCTTCGCCGGGCGAAACGGCATTTTCACCTGTCCTGACGAGGCGGTGGCCGCCGCCCGCGAGGCGTTCGAACGGCTGTCCGAGCGGACGGTCGAAGACCGCAAGCGGATCATCGGCCACATCCGCCGCATCTCGATCGACCAATGTGTCGAGCTCGGGACGATGGAAATGCACGAGACGAAGATCGGCCGCCTCGAACACAAGATCGAAAAGCTCAAGACGCTGGGCGAGAAGACCCCCGGCGTCGAGTTCATGCGGAGCGAGGTCTTCAGCGGCGACCATGGCCTGGCCGTGATCGAGCACGCTCCGTTCGGCGTCATCGGCGCGATCACGCCCGTGACCCACTCGCTGCCGACGATCACGGGCAATGCGGTGAGCATGCTGGCCTCGGGGAATACGGTCGTCGTCAACCCGCATCCGAGCGGTAAGAAGGTCGCGGCGGAAGGCGTTCGCCGGTTCAATCAGGCGATCTATCGCGATCTGGGAATCGACAACCTGATCTGCGTGATTGCCGAGCCGACGCTCGACACGGCCAATGCCCTGTTCGCCCATCGGGGCATCAACATGATCTGCGTGACGGGCGGGCCGGCGGTGGCTCGCGCGGCCCTCAAATCGGGCAAACGGGCGGTCGTCGCTGGTCCCGGCAACCCGCCGGTGGTCGTCGACGAAACGGCCGACCTCGACAACGCCGCCCGCTCGATCATCCGCGGCGGCTCGTACGACAACAACCTCCTCTGCATCGCCGAAAAGGAAGTGTTTGTCGTGGCGAGCGTGTTCGACGCGATGCTGGCCGCCATGGAGCGGGCCGGGGCCGTGCGGCTGAACGCTCGCGAGGTCGAAACGCTCACCCGCAATGCGATCGTTCAGGTCGGTGAAGGGGAGCACAAGCACGACGCTCCCAGCAAAGACTTCCTCGGCCAGGATGCGGCGGTGCTCGCCAAGGGAGCCGGCAAGAGCGGCGTAGCCGACAGCGTCGAACTGCTCTTCGGCGAGACCAGCCTCGACAACCCGTTCGTTCCCGTCGAGCAAATGATGCCCTTCGTGCCGTTCGTTCGCTGCCGGAACGTCGAAGAAGCGATCGACCGGGCCAAAGAAGCCGAGCACGGCTTCCGCCACACGGCCATCATTCACTCGAACAACGTCAAGAACATGACCCGCATGGGGCGGATCCTCGACACGACGTTGTTTGTCAAGAACGGTCCTTGCATGGCGTCGCTCGGCCTCGGCGGCGAAGGTTACCTCTCGTTCTCGATCGCTGGACCGACGGGCGAAGGAGTCACCACGCCGCTGACGTTCACGCGCGAACGGCGGTGCTCGCTGATTGATGATTTGTGTGTGCTCGGAAAACCCAAAGCGTGAGGATGAGTTCAAAGTTCAAGGTTTCAAGTTCAAAGTTGACGGAGCGGATCCAACTTTGAACATTGAACCTTGAACCTGGAACAAAACGATGCAATTAGCACTTGTGGTCGGGACAGCAACGTCGACAGTCAAACATCTCTCGATGCGCGGCCAGAAGCTGCTCATTGTGCAGCCGCTCATGGCGGATGGCCGCTCGGCCGATGGCGATCCACAGATTGCGGTCGATAGCGTCGGAGCCGGCAAAGGCGAACGGGTGATGATCACGAGCGACGGCAAGTTCACGCGGGAAGTTTTGAAGGCCGAAGCAACACCGGTCCGCTGGTCGGTGATTGGAATCAGCGACGCATGACGTTTACCCCCGAACAAGTCGAACGCATCGTCCTGGAGGTCATCCGCCGCCTGGGATTGCTCAGCGCTGGCTCGGCCGGGGTGGCTGTGGGTGAGCAGACCGGCGTAGCCGCCAGTAAACACAGCTCAACCACGGCCGAACTAACGCTCTCGGACAAAGTCATCACGATCCGGTCGATCGAAGGCCGCCTGGCCGGGATCGAGCGGCTGGTGGTGGCGGCGAAAGCCGTCGTGACGCC
>JALORD010000095.1 GCA_025459145.1 Pirellulaceae bacterium
TTCGTATCTGCTCGATCCCGATCCCGCGGCGTTCACGTTTGGCGTCGGACGCTGGCTGGGCATCCTGGCGATGGCTTCGTTTGTGATCATCGGCGGCGGCGGCCTGATCTGGACGGTGCTCCGCGTGGGGACATCCGCCGAGCGGCTGGGCGCGATGGCCCGGCAAGCGGCGGAAATCGATCTGGGGAGCGAAACGCCCCGCCGCAACCGACACTTTCCCACGATCCCGCGCGTCGACGGTCTGACGAATAGTCCCGGGATCGAACTCGCGTATCGTTTGCCGCCGTCGCAATCGCCCGGGTGGCGACTCTTTGCGACGACAATCTTTTCCTGGTCTTGGACCAGCGTGACGGCAGTCCTCGTCGTGTGGGCCGTGACGAGTCATGCCAAGGAGCGACCCGAATGGCTGTTGACGGCGCTCCTCTTGCCGCTGGTTGCCGTGGCTATCTGGTCGCTGCGGATGTGGATTCGGCAGATCTGGATCGATACGGGAATGGGGCCGACGACCATCGAGATCAGCGAATGTCCGCTCGTTCCGGGCAACGAGTATCAGGTGGTCCTGGCCCAACACGGGCACATCCACGTGAAGTCGCTCGAACTGTGGCTCGTTTGCGAAGAGGAAGCGACCTATCGCCAGGGGACCGACATTCGGACTGAATCGCGCCGCGTGTACGAACAACGGATCGCAACGTTTGGCAATTTTCGAATCGAGCCCGTCGAACCGTTTCAGACGACCGAGTCAATCGCCATTCCCGCCACGGCGATGCACTCGTTTCACTCGGCGCACAATTCGGTCCATTGGCGGCTCCTCGTGTGCGGCGAGGTTTCCGGCTGGCCGCCGTTTACGCGGGGGTTTCCGGTGGTGGTGCATCCGGGCGAAGCTACGTCCCGCGCTGCGGCGAGTCTCCCCGTGTCGCGAAGCGCCCTCCGACCTCATGTTTCCGTTCCTCCCGCTATTTCGGGAACCAGCGTGTGATCAGTAAGCCCAATCGCGTCGCGCCAAAGAACGGACGCCATCCGGCGGCACCGCTGCCCGCAATTCCGCTGCCCGTGACTGCTGGCGGATCGGCCAGTTTGAGTGCGAACTCTTCGCAGGCAGTTGTTCCGCGGACGACAGGTCTCCGCGTGGCCGATGAAGACGAGCCCCTGCTGAGCATCTGCCTGGCCGATTCGCGGCGGCATTACGCGACGGGGGACGAACTGGTCTGCGAGTACCAGATCGACGCGGTCGATGCGGCCGATATCCAGGCGGTCGAAGCATCAGTCCTGTGGATCACCGAGGGAAAAGGGGAAGAGGACATGGGGGTCCACTTCTTTGAACGCCGGTTGCCGAGCGATGCCGAAGATGGCGACCTGCGGCCGATGCGCCGCTTTCGCACCCGGCTGCCCAATAGCCCGCTAAGCTACGTCGGCGCGATTCTCAATATCCGCTGGTGTGTGCGGCTGCGGCTCTTTCTCCGCAAGGGACGCGAGACGGTCCTCGAGTATCCGTTCACTCTCGGCTGCGTACCGGCCGCGGCGCTCGAACCGCCGCAAAGCATTCCGCTGCCTGCGAGGAGCGGCTGAATAAACCCTCACCCCGGCCCTCTCCCACGGGGAGAAGGTAGTTGAACTCGCTATCGCCGCATGAGTTCGTCGAATCCGTTCGCGACGCGGTTTACCCGGCCCGGAGCCATCGAGTTCCTCTTCACTGGCGACGATTCACTCGCCACGCTCATCGAGCGGCTGCAGCAAAATGCCTGGTGGGGCGAGATTGTTGGTCCGCATGGGAGCGGGAAGTCGACGCTGCTCGCGGCCCTGGCTGCCGAACTCGTCTCTGCCGGACGAAAGGTCGTGGCCGGACGCATTCGCAGTTCGAGCGAGCGCGGGACATCGCGCGGATCGAGCGACGATCTCGATTTGGAGCAGCTCTACCGGCAATCGAGCATGTGGACAAGCGACACGCAGCTGGTGCTCGACAGCTACGAGCAGCTCTCGTGGTGGAGCCGCCGCCGGCTGGAGTCGCTGGTTCGGCGGCGCGGGGCGGGACTCGTTGTTACAACGCACCGCTCGCTCGGACTCCCGCTCCTTTGGCGCACCGAACCCTCACTCGAACTCGCCCAAGAGGTCGTCGCCCGCCTGACCGCGGGGGACGGCACGATCAAGCCCAATGACGTGGCCCACGCCTATCAGCAGACTCGCGGCAACCTCCGCGAGACGTTCTTCACGCTGTACGACACGTACCGCCGGCGGAGTGCCGCGGGGAAATGACTCCTTGGACTCGAAGGAAGGGCGATCCTGTTTCTGCCCGGGGCTCAGTCCGAATCGATCAGACTGAACTTCTGAATTGCAAGATTGGTGCCGGTCAACTGGACAGAGGTTGATTGCAAGGTGTATATTCGAGTCGCTTATAGTTCCGTCCAACAGCGCGACAGTCGCACGGCGACCAGCGGGTTGCACGGGTCGTAAGTGGTTGGCCGGTCGAGAGTTGGGTCTCAGAAAGAGCTTTTCATTCTGGTGCCGGGCTGTTCCGCGGGGTTCTGCTAGCGGGCGGAGTTGTGTTTCTCGGGGCAGCCGCCAAAGGTGCGGAGGCCGCAAGTCGGAGTATTGCATGGCAACGAAAGAAGATGCGTTTGTGGTCAGCGGCACGGTCACGCAGGCGCTGGCGAATACCCGGTTTCGAGTGCAGCTCGAAACGGGGACCGAAGTGATGGCCCACGTCGCGGGCAAGATGCGTAAGAATTTCATCCGCATCGTCCCAGGGGACAAAGTCAACGTCGAGCTTTCGCCCTACGATCTGTCCAAGGGACGGATTATCTATCGCGAGCGGTAGTCGGCCGAGTGGCGGCTTCTTTTGGCTGTAAAAGCAGCCGTGCGATTATTGGGCGGACTCTTGTCCTCCGCCGTGCTCGTCTGGCCGAGATTTGCGGCCGACTTGCGGCAATTCTCCGCCGACTTGGCCCGCCAGGTACAAAATGGCTCGCCAGCTAACAGGGTGCCGCGCGAGGCCATAGCAAGGCTCTTTCAATCGCCGGTCAGAGAGCGCAAGGGCACCGCATCGGGCGTAAAATAGTTGCGCTTGTTACAACAATTCGCAAGTCGTTATGCGGTATTGGTTTGTGTCATAATTGCTCCCGGCGACGACTGGAGCCGGTGATACAATTTGCGGCCCTTGTGGGGACGCGAACCTGCCGAGCAAGGCGCTGGGGGTGAGCGGAGCCGAAGTGACTGTCGCATCGCGCACTAGCCTCGAGAGGGTGCGCCAGTCGACTCGCGAGACCCGCCAGTCGCTTCGCAAGTTTGTCGGCTAGCCGATGTAGTGATCGCTTGAAAGTGGTATACATCACCGAATGGCAGCGCAGCGCGATCGAGGTGAACATCGCGTTCAGAATTCACCTCGACGCCGCGGGACGCTTTGTCGCAATCTGTTGCCAGCAAGGGAGTTGAATTCGTCGCTGAGCGCGGAGGCGTATCGCAGCGACCTTCCGGGTGTTCACATCAAACGCGCGTTTGGGGCATTTTGAGACGATGTTTGAATTGTAAATAACACGCTTCAAGGAGTGGTTTTTCGAAGGAGGTCCGCGAGATTGATTCCCGGGGAGAATCGTTGGGGATGGGAGGTCGGGAGGTACACCTGCTCCTCGTCAGGATGGGCAAATCGTGCGGCACCGCGGCTTGCCTTGACACGACCTGCCCCCCCTCTAGAATCCACAACAGACGGTTAATAGTTGGTATGAAACGACTTGCGGATGCTCGCTTGCTTGGGCAAAGAGCCCTGAATAGCGGTGTCAAACGCTGGGGGCTGACGCTCGTGGGTCAGGCTACCGTCTGAGTCGATACGCAAACTGAGTCGATACGGAAACAGAGGACGGCATCGCCGCGCTAGACCATGAAATGTCAGCAGTGCGAGAAGCCAGCGACCTTTCACATCACCGAGCTGACCGGCTCGGCACCGCAGGAACTCCATTTCTGCGAAGGATGTGCGAAGACTTACCTGCTGCAGAATGACGGCAGTGAACCGGGCGACTCGAGCGAGATCGTCAAAGTGCTGGGTGGGCAGGTCAAGCTAGGCAAGGCCGCCGAAGAGTTGGCGAAGCTGGATCAGCGGGCCTGTCCCAAGTGCGGGATGACGTTCTACGAGTTCCGCAATCAGGGACGTTTGGGCTGCCCGCATGATTACTCGTTCTTCGAGCGGGAACTGGTGCCTCTGATCATGAACATTCATGGCGAGGCGAAGCATGTCGGCAAACGTCCCCGCGGCGAGGCTCCCGATATCGACGCACAGACTGAGCTGATTCGCCTGCGGAAAGAGCTGGATGAAGCGGTGAAGAAAGAGAAGTACGAGCGAGCATCGCAACTGCGGGATGAAATTCGTCTGATCCAGCAACGGCCCCTGGCCGCGGCCGGCGACAAGTCGGCGGCAGATTTGCCGCCGCAATCGAGCGCGCCCAATGAAGGGGAGACGGGTAGCTCTGCCGAAGATTAGTCGTGCGGCTCTCCGCGTCCCGCGGATGCAGCGCCGAGGTGTAAGATACAGAGTGGCTATTGTTCTCGTTGTCCTGTTGCCTGACGCCCCATGATCTCGATCAAACTGGACGAGCTCGCTACCCGCTGCGGCGAG
Organism: Pirellulaceae bacterium; assembly: GCA_025459145.1. Classification (GTDB taxonomy): domain Bacteria; phylum Planctomycetota; class Planctomycetia; order Pirellulales; family Pirellulaceae; genus CAYLLN01. The sequence goes on from JALORD010000095.1 coordinate 4,601, forward strand.
TGGCTCCGTGGGCAAGGGCCGCAATCGGAAATTGTCATCTCCAGCCGGATTCGGCTGGCCCGCAATCTGGCGAGCTTTCCCTTTATTCGCCGCTGCAGCGACAGCGACCGGGTGGCGATCGACAAGACGTTTCGCGAGGCGATTGGCTCGGTTCCAGCCTGGAAAGACCTGGCCTATTACAATGTCGCCGAGTTGCCGCAAATCGATCGCCAGTTTCTGGTCGAGCGGCAACTGATCAGCCGCGAATTGTGCGAGGCGCAAGGTGCCCGCAGCGTCTTTCTCGACGCGCAGGAAACCTACAGCCTGATGATCAATGAAGAAGATCATCTGCGGATGCAGGTGATGCACAGTGGCCTGGATCTGGAATCGGCCTGGGACCAGATCAGCCAGATGGACGATTGGCTGGCTGATCGGGTGAGCTTTGCGTTTCACAACCGACTGGGGTATTTGACCGCGTGCCCGACGAATGTCGGCACGGGAATGCGGGTCAGCGTGATGCTGCACTTGCCCGCCCTGGTGATCACCCAGCAGATTGAAAAGGTATTCCGCAGTCTGGCCAAGATGGGGCTTGCGGTGCGCGGGCTCTACGGCGAAGGCTCGCAGGCGATGGGCGATTTTTACCAGATCAGCAACCAGATCACGCTTGGCCGAAGCGAAGAAGACCTGATCAAACAGGTGGCCGAGGTAATCCCCGTGATCATCGACTACGAAAACCAATCGCGGGCCTTCCTGATCAAAGAGAGCCGCAAGGATTTGCACGACCGGGTCAGCCGGGCGTTTGGCATCCTCTGCACGGCTCAAACGATCAGCAGCGAAGAGACGCTGCACCTGCTGTCCAGTGTGCGGATGGGGATCTACCTGGGGCTGATCAAGGACCTGGAAATTCCCACGATCAACAAACTATTCATCCATACGCAGCCCGCGCACCTGCAGAAGCTGCGCGGTGTTCCGCTAGAGACGGCCGATCGCAATGTCGAGCGGGCGATCTACCTGCAGGATCACCTGCGGCGGCGCGACAACGGCGGCGCAATGGGACAGAATTAGCGGACCGCATTGCCACGAAATGCTGGTCGCTCAGCGAACGGTCGGCACGATCGCCAGGGCGACGAGCGCGATGGTCGCTCCCAGGCTCGAGGCAATTACCGGAATCTCGGGGCCCGGAAACAGGGCGAATGTGAATACGGGAGTGCAGATCGCGGCGGATGCAAGAGCCGTTTTCGTGCTGCGGCGCATGCCGCCCCGCAGCTGCCAATCGCGATAGACAGGACCGAGCAGGCGAGAATTGGCCAGCCACAGCATCGCCCGGGGAGATGACTTGGTGAAACAGGCGGCGGCCAGCAGCACAAACGGTGTGGCTGGAATGAGCGGCAACAGGGCGCCGGCGATCGCCAGTGCCACGAAGAGCCAGCCGCAGGCAACGAGGAGTATTCGCATCATGACGATTGTGCCCGTCGAGCGCGGCATTAGAGCGCGCTCGAACCTTTTCATCACATCGTACGTCTTCGGTCGCTGAGGGACGAGCCCGCGAGTTTGAGATGCGCGAAAACGCAGCGAATGGTGCCGCTGGTGGATGGCCGGTCTGCCAACAAGCGGCGATGCAGAAGCGAGGCAAAACGTTCAGCCACAATGACTTACGACGCTTCGCAGGCCACTGTGACGAGTCGACTTGGATTGAACGGGGAGAAGTGCTGTGACTCAAAGTCGTTCCGACATTGCGGAGGCATCTCTCCCCAATGAGCTGACAATCTCGCCCATGGTCGCTGACGATCATCGGGCGGTGATCGAATTGTGGAATGCCTGCGAGGGGGTTCGCGCCAATGAGACGCCCGAGGAGTTGGCGCGGATCATCGACCGGAATCCAGGGCTGTGTTTGACGGCTTGGGCGGGGGATGAGTTGGCAGGAGCGATCCTCTGCTGCCACGACGGTCGGCGTGGATACTTGTACCACCTGGGTGTGAGCCCGCACTACCGGCGGCGAGGTCTGGCGACGGCGCTTGTTAGGCGCTGTCTCGACCAACTGCAAGCTCTCAAGATTCGTCGCTGCACGATCTTTTTGGTTCGCGGCAATGAGACCGGAGAGGCATTCTGGCGCGGCAGAGGCTGGTTCGAGCGGACCGAGCTGGTCGCGTTCGCGTACGATCTTGAGGGTTGAATGCATGGCTGCGCTACGGATAAGCTGAGCGTTCCGGCCTGCCTTCACAAACTCCCCCCGCTTCCCCACGAGATCCAACCCATGTCGCGATTTACTCGATTGGCTGATTCAACTTTGTGGTGCACTGGTGTGTCGCTGTGGGCAGCGAGCGCGATTGCCCTGGGAAGCGTTTTTGCGGCACCTGTCGCAGGACAAGAGGGGACCACCTTGCGCGTGGGGATCATCGGGCTCGATACTTCGCACGCGATTGCATTTACGAAAGAACTGAACAATCCGCAGGCTCTGCCGGAGCTCGCGAATTGCCGGGTTGTGGCCGCCTATCCAAAGGGAAGTCCGGATATCGAATCGAGCACCACTCGGGTCCCGGGCTATATCGAACAGATCAAGAAGCTCGATGTGGAGATCGTCGATTCGATCGAGGAACTCTTGAAGCGAGTCGATTGCGTGCTGCTGGAGACGAACGACGGTCGGCCGCATCTGGAACAGGCGATTCCGGTATTTAAAGCGGGCAAGCCTGTGTTCATCGATAAGCCACTGGCGGGTTCGCTGGCCGATTGCATCGCCCTGTTTGCGGCGGCGAAGAAGTACAATTGCCCGATGTTCTGTTCCTCGAGTTTGCGTTATGGAGCCGCGACGCAAGCGGCTCGCGCGGGCAAGTATGGCCAGGTCACTCACTGCGAAACGACGAGCCCGGCTTCCCTCGAAGCGACGCATCCGGATCTGTACTGGTACGGAATTCACGGCTGCGAATCGCTATTCACCGTGCTGGGCGCGGGCTGCGAGAGCGTGGTTCGCGGACAGACGGATGACGGCAAGATCGAGGTGACGGGGAAATGGAGCGGCGGCCGGACAGGCATCTTTCGCGAAGCCAAAGGTTACGGCGGCATTGCCGTCACGGCTGAAGGGGAGCATCCTGTCGGCCAGTCGGAAGGCTATCGTCCGCTGATCGTCGAGATTGTCAAGTTCTTCCGCACGAAACAAGTTCCCATCGAACCGGCCGAGACGATCGCACTGTACGCCTTCATGGAGGCCGCCGACGAGAGCAAGCGGCAAGGGGGTGCCGAAGTGAAGGTGGCCAATGTACTGACCAAGGCCCAGCCGCTGGCGGAGAAGCGGCTGGCCGAAGTGGATGTGAAGTAGTTTGTTGCAGGCCACAAGAGCGATGCGCTCACACTGGCTTGTCATCGGTGCCGGACTTGCTGGCCTCGGGCGACTGCCAATCGGCGTTGGTCTCGTCGGACGAGTTATCGCGGGCATGGTCTTCGGCCGAGGAGATTGCTACCGGCTTGGTTTCCGCCGGCTTCCGTTCGAAGTGCTTGGCGGCGACGGACTTCGCCGGCGCGGGCTTGGCGGAGTGGTCCGAGGCGGGCTGGGGTTTTGGCTTGGGAGCGGTAAGGAGCACTGTGATCGCTCCCGTCGCCACCAGGAGCAGCCCCGCTGCGAAGAAGGGACTCTCTTTGAGTTGACCAAACGACTTATTGATATACATCGTCGTGAACGCGCTGACGACGGGCGCACAGCCGAAGACGATTGGCATCACGTAAATCGGACTCCTGGGACCGCCGGCTCCCAGTGCCATGATGAGCGTGAATGCACCGAGGGCACCGACTCCGCCGGCAATTGTGCTCCAGAGGATTCCCGCGAACGTCCAGCCGGAAAAGAGGCCGCCCCCCTTGTCGTGACCGGTCGTGTACATCACGACAATCGGACCGATGATGGCGACGAGAAAGTAGGCGACGCCAACGCAAATGAAGGGCCGCAAGCGGCCTCCCCCTTCCATCAGATGATGACCGCGCGAAAGGATCGGCCCATACGTTCCCCAAAACAGGGCTGTGCAGAGGGCAAAGAAACCTGCCACCAGCGTACCGGAAGTGAAATTCATAAAGCGTGGGCTCCAGGCGGGATATGCGCGTCTTGAAGGCAGCCCGCTAGTTTAGCAAACCACGCCGGAGTTTGGCGGGGCAGGGCAGTGCCCGCCCCTCGCGTTCGAGGAAGGGGCGAGCGACTGCAATTGCGGCTAGGCGCATCGCCAACCGCATGGGGTTGCTTCCGCTAGACAATCAGCAGCACGTTTTCGGAAGTATTGAAACTTGAGTCGACGGTGTAAAACGAAACCTGAGTGCCCATGGGGAGCGCTTCTGGATCCGTGCTGAAGAAGCCGTCGGCTTGAACGGTTGCCGTAAACGTTTGGCCCTGATCCGTGGAGAAGTAGACTGTCAGTCCAACCACCGACATGTCGTCTCCCACATATCCCTGAATGATTACCGCTCCGCCCATGTAGTCGTACGTGACGTCGTAGAAGTAGGGCGGAAGATCGTAATCGGAAGGATCTTCCATGCCGCCGCCCGGTTCGGATTCCTCAGGCGGTGTGTAATCCGGCGGCGGCAGAGCCTCCTCGGGAGGCGTGTAATCCTCTGGGGGAACGTAATCCGGCGGGGGCAATGTTTCTTCCGGAGGGCTGTAGTCGGGCGGGGGCGTGTAGTCGGGTGGCATTATCGACGAATCGCCGTCCAGCACGGCCCGAATCTCAAGCCGCTCCAATCGCAACGGTCGGCGTCGCGCCGGAGGGCGTCGGGTCCGCAGCACTATGCTCGGATTCAAAGGGGGCAGCGCCTGCTCGACGACCTGCAGGAACTTCAAGATGCTCATCAAGGGTGTCCTCCGAAAAGAGGCGCGCAGCGCGATCGTACGGCTCGGATGGCAGCGCGCCGAGAGAAAGCTGGGACGAGGTGACAAGAGGACGAAAGACCCGCTCGAATTTGGCGTCCCTCGTCCAGCCGCTAGGAGAACGCCGCGATGTCCTCCAACCACGAACGTGGCGGAGAAGACGCACGCGACCGCCAACTTCCTGGGGCGCTGCGCGACGCTGCGACGCAACTTAACCGTAGTTCCGAAGGTTGGCGTACGCTGCGTCGAATGCCGCGCGGCAAGGCAGAATCTGGAACTCAGCTCGCGTTACGCCTTGCGCATTCGGCATAACGCGACGCCGAACTGCCGAAAAGACAATCGCAGGCGGCAGAAATCCCTTGGCAACTTGGCAGCCCGATTCGGCGCCTAGAGGACTTCGTCGAGGATTGCTGTGTCTGGGGGCAAGGCGCCGCGCGGCGGATCGGGCGGCGTCGGCGCCATCAATTTCGGCGGAATCTCCCTAAGTGCAGGTTCTGCAGCAAGCAGTTTCTGCAAAATGGGATTGCGATCGTAGATCTTGTCGGGACCGTCCAAGGCCCGTAATCGCTCGAAGTAATCAGCAGCCTGCTTCCGCGTTGAATGATCGGATTCAAACTTCAAGGCCGCAAGTAACGTTGCCTGATAGAGTTCTGCACGCGACAGCGGCCGAATCAGTTCGGCCCGTGTGATGGCGTCCAGGCCTTCGTCCACTGCGCGATGGTCTCCGCCAGTCCCCTGCGCCAGGAGCAGCCGGGAGAGCTCGATCAGGGCTGGACGAAATGGGTTTTCCCCGTCGCTCAGGCGCCTCAATGTCGTCAAGGCACCCCGCACGTTTCCTCCCCGGGCGAAACAAATTGCGGTGTTGCACTTGAATGAAGTGTCATCATATCCGGCATTCTTCGCATTCGTAAAATACTGGGCTGCCAGCTTGGCATCATTCCGCTGCAGCGCACAAACACCCGCCGCAAACCAGAGCGTCGCCTTCGGTTCTCGTTGCACTGCCGCCAAGTAGTCCTGCTCGGCCAGCGCAAACTCCTGCATCTGGAAGTGGCTTTGGCCGCGGGCAAACAGGACCTTGGCCGATCCTGGCTCCTCATCGAGCGACGCGGTAAACGATGCCACAGCCGACGGGTATTTCCCGGCCTGATAAAACGCCAGCCCGTCCTGATAGTAGAGCTCCGCAAGCGGCGGCCGGGTGGCCCAGAACGCCGACCCGCCGACGAGCGCCGCGGCGCCGAGCAGTCCCGCCGCCAACAGGCCCCTTCGATTGCGCCGACCCCAGCGGACTGTGGTCTGCCAGGGGGACAGGTAATCTGACAAATCGACCAGAAGCTCATCCGCGGTTACGTACCGGTCGGTTGGATCCGATGCCAGACACCGTAGGACGATCTGATCCACCGCAGCATCCACGGCACAATTTATACGACTGGGAGGAGCCACGGGCTGGGATCGACTTGCGAGCCACTGGCACAGCGATGCCTCGTCGCTGGCTTCGGCGTCCGCCGGCTGCACGGGAAGCTTTCCCGTGAGCAACTCGTAGAGGACGACACCCAGCGAAAAGATGTCCGGGCGCGGGTCGATCTGCTCCGACTTGGGGTTCTCCGCCCGCAAGAGCATGGCGATTCGTTCGGGGGCCATGTACGCCAAGGTGCCCCCCACGCGATCAGCCCGCTGGCCTTCGCCCGAGGAAAGGTTGAAGTCGAGCAACATGGGGCGGCCCGACCACGCAAGCAGTATGTTCGATGGCTTGATGTCGCGGTGGGCAATTTCCAGATTGCCGGCTGCGACCAGCCCGGCCGCCAGTTCTTGGCCGAGCCAGATGATTCCTTCGACAAACGAACGGCTCTCAAACGGCCACGCCGCGCGTAAGCTCTCCTCGCGAACAAATCCTGCAGGGACATACCGCCGCGACACCTGTGCAATAATGCCGGCGCTTTTGGGTGCTGCAGCCGATCGGTAAGTCGAATCGAGCAGATCGAGTGCCGTTGACGTCCCGAGCAGCGGCATGCAGATGACCGTCATGCCCGACTCGGGATCGTGCTTCACCGAGTAAGCGGCAACGATGTTCGGATGTTCGAGTTTGCCCAGCAAATGCGCTTCGTGCCCGCCATGCTGCGCGACCTTGATCACGACGGGGCGATTGCCCATCGAAATCTCGCGAGCCAGGTACACGCGGGCTAACGCGCCCCGGCCTAACGGCTCAACGATCGAAAATCCGTGGAATTCCTGACCGACCTGAGGCCACAAACTCTCGCTCAGGGTTTGAGCAAAATGGGGATCGGCTTCGACTCCCATCTCTACGGCCACCATTTTGGCAACCGAGCTGCGGAACTGGGAGAACCGCTCGATGAAAGATGTGGCGACGACGGTCTCGCCCGCCTCGTGCCGAAGGCACCATTCCTCGTGAATCAGATCGAGCGCCAGAGTGCGGCGAGAACCGATTTCGGGATGCGCCGCCAGAAACGAAGCGGCATCCGGTTGCTCTCCCTCTCGCCACCGGCTGATCGTGTCCTCAACGAGGTTCCATAATTTGGCCCGTTCGTCCCGATCGATCACGACCGCATCTCCTTGCGACCGACCACTCCCGGACCACCGTCAACCAAAAGAGGATCCAGCCGCGAGCTCTCCAACGGTTGGGCAGAACCGTCCACTCTTCGCAGCAAACGCTCGACGACTTTCCGTGCCGTCCGCTCATGGATCTGCAACTCGGCCGCAATCTCGATGTAGGTCGCGCCGGCTACCCGCCGCTCGATCACCTTCTTCACCATCGCAGGCTGGCCGTCGACGAGCCGATTCCACCGTTCGCGGTAGATGGCCACGGCGCTCGGCGTGGGATCGCGGCTGGCCAGATCGGAATCATCTCGCCGATGAATCGCGTCGAGCCGAATCTCGCGCCGCACGTCCCGCTTTTGGGCTCGCGTTTCCCGCACTTCACTGACGACTTTGTTGCGAGCCAGAGCCGCCAGATACGCCATGAGTTCGGCCGGGGTCGTCAATCGCTGTAGTTTTTCCGGCTCTCGAAAGAACGACGCCCAGACGACCTGTACGAAATCAATCGAGTCATACCGAGCGCGCATTTCGCGCCCCAGGGACCGCCGCACCGACCGCAAAAGATGGGAGCCATACGATTCGAGCAGGTCCCAAGCGGCCTGCTGGTCTCCCTCCCGCACGCGACGCATCAAGTCGGCAAACTCGTGAGCTTCGTCGGGCATGGGTGGAGACATTTCTGACCGAGACACCAGCAGTTCTGGTTGATTTTCAAATTGCGTGCATCGTGGCTGATTATATCCACCGCAGTTGACATCGTGCTACTCATTTTTAGGCGAGAGATCACTCGGTTCCCGCGCCGTCGACGACCTTTCCGAGTGGGCAAACCTTTCCAGCTGCCTACGAGGTAGGCTCGGCCTTGGGGAGCACGTCCGGACTAGTGCACACGCATTCCCGGCTGAGCCCCTTCGTCTATCGCCAGCAGGAACACCTCCGCACCGCCGGGACCGGCCGCGGTTACCATCCCTTCCGAAAGGCCAAACTTCATCTGCCGCGGCTGCAGATTAGCCACGACGACGACCAGTCGGCCGACGAGTTGCTCGGGCTTGTAGGCCGCTTTGATACCGGCAAAGACTTGCCGTTTCACGTCGCCTCCCAAACCCACCGTCAGCTTGAGCAGCTTCTTGGCT
>JALORD010000096.1 GCA_025459145.1 Pirellulaceae bacterium
CGCGGCGCAAGGCTCGGGCTGCGTGGTCGTGCTGGCCACGGAGCTGACGCCGGAACTTGTCGGCGAGGGCCTCGCCCGCGACTTCGTCCGCCTGGTCCAGGACCGGCGGAAGGAGATGGACCTCGCGTTTACCGACCGGATCGAGATTCGCTTGAGCGGAGGTTCGAGCAGACTGGTCGAGTCGCTCGGACAACACCAAAGCTACATTGCCGGCGAGACGCTGGCGGACAAGATCGAACTCGACGCGGCGGAGGCGACGGGAGGCAGCGAAGTCGAACTGGGCGAGGAGAAGATTCGCCTGGCCATCGTGCGGGCAGGCTGAACGCCGCGAATGCTATCGCGGCCAGACAAACCGACTGCTACCGCCGCGCATCGACCGCGGCAGTGATTCGGTTGAAGACTTCGTCCTGCGATCCCATCGCGTCAATCGTGACGAGGAGACCTTGCTGGGCGTAGTAATCGAGCAGCGGAGCGGTCTGCTTTTTGTAGACGTCCATCCGCTGGGCGATGGTTTGCGGGTTGTCGTCGACGCGCTTTTCGGCCGCGGCTCGCTTGAGCATGCGGCCGATGAGTTCGTTTTCGTCGGCCCGCAGTTCGAGCGCCATCGTGAGCGGCGTGCCGCGCTGCAAGAGCGACTCGTCAAGCGACTTGGCTTGCTGGATAGTGCGCGGGAAACCGTCGAACATGCAACCCTTGGCGTAGGTCGGATGATTCAAGCGATTGCCCACCATCTCGAGAACCAGGGGGTCCGGCACCAGTCGGCCGTAGTCCATGTACTGCGCAGCGAGCCGCCCCAGCGAAGTATTTTGGGACTTCTCTTCGCGGAGGAGTTCGCCGGTGGAGAGATGCGGAATGCCGAGGTAGCTGAGGAGCCGCTTCGACTGCGTACCCTTGCCCGCGCCAGGAGGACCGATAAAGACAATCAGCATGGCGGCCTCGGCGGTGGCCTCGGGCGTTTCCCGGTCGGCTAGGTTGGTTACGGCCGGTTCGCTGGTGGGCATCACGGTTCGAGGAGTCCTCGATAGTCGCGCATCACGAGGTGGCTGTCGATCTTTTGGATCAGATCAAAGGCAACGCTGACGGCAATCAGGAGCCCCGTTCCACCGTAGAAGCTGGCGACGTCTGGTTGTACGCCGAGCAAGCCGGAGATGACCGTGGGCACGATTGCCACAAGGGCCAGGAACGCCGCACCCACGTAGGTGATTCGCACCATGACCTTTTCCAGGTATTCAGCCGTCCGCCGCCCAGGCCGATAGCCGGGAATGAACGTGCCAAAGTCCTTCAGATTCTCGGCGATCTCTTTCGGATTGAAGGTGATCGCCATCCAGAAGTAGCTGAAGAAGTAGATCAGCCCGATGAAGCAGAGGTTGTAGACGAACGACGTGCTGCTGCCAAACATTGCCGTGAGATTGTCGAAGACCCACCACACTCCGTGCGGGACCGTACCCCGTTCGGCCCCCGCAAACAGACTCGCTACCCAGCCGAACAGGAGTGACGGGATCAGGAGCAAGCTGCTGGCGAAGATGATCGGCATAACGCCCGATTGGTTGAGCCGCAGGGGCAAGTAGGCCCGATTGCCGCCATAGACCCGGCGTCCGCGGACATGCTTGGCGCTTTGCGTGGGGATCTGCCGCTGGCCGAGCGTAATGAAGACGACGCCGGCTATCACAAGGACAAATAAGATCACCAGGACAATCAGGTGATCGATGCCGGGTTCGCTGAAACCGGTGATCTCGGGCTTCCAGTTGTTAAAAAAGGAGAACATGGCGTTGGGCATTTGAGCCAGAATGCCTGCCATGATCAGCAGGCTGATGCCATTGCCGATGCCGAATTCGTCGATCTGCTCGCCCAGCCACATAACAAACAGCGTTCCGCAGGTCATCACCAACAGCATGGTAATGTACCAACTCCAGTGGAGCGATCCGCCGGCTCCGGTGAGGAACTGCGGGGCAATCTTGCCTACGCCGTTCTGGTCGACGGCGGTGACGTAACTAGCCATGTAGCCGATTCCCTGCACGATGCACATCAGCACCGTGAGGTATCGGGTGTACTCATTGATCTTTTTCCGGCCGGTCTCGCCTTCTTTGCGGAGTTCCTCGAGCGGTTTATAGACGCTGCCCAGGAGTTGCAGAATGATCGATGCCGAGATGTAGGGCATGATCCCCAGACCGAAGATCGTGATCCGCCGCATGTCGGCCGCGGAAAGGACGGCCACGTTCTGCAGGAACTTGCCCAGGCCGCCTCCCTTCTGGGCCTCGAACATGGCGTTGACCTTCGCCTCGTCCATGATGGGGAGCTGAATCTGATACCCCACGCGAAAGACGGCGAGAAGGATCAGCGTGAAGAAGATCTTCTGCCGCAGTTCCGGAATTGTGAAGATCGCTCGAAACTTGTCCCACATGGCTGTTCGGCCCGTCCTTTGGGAATGTCGCTGGGCGGACACACGGGTCCGCCTCCAAGCCTCGCTAGATTACCAAATCCGCCGAGGCAAAGCTATCGCGGAACATGGGAAGGCTGAAAGCAGCGGCACTCGCCGGTATCCGCGGCTTGGGGTGGGTCAGAGGCCAGGGCCTAGCTCGATTTGGCGGCCTTCTTGGCGGATTTGGCAGCGGCCCGCTTCTCAGCAACGGTGGTCTTTCCTTTGATCAGGGTAACCGTGCCACCCGCCTTCTCGATCTTCTCTTTGGCCGAAGCGCTGAACCGATGCGCCGTAACCGAGACCTTTTTGGACAGCTCACCGTCGCCAAGGATCTTGAGAACATCAAAGCGGCGCTTCACGATCCCTCGCTCCTCGAGAATTGCAGGGGTCACCTCGGCGCCAGCTTCGAACAGGTCCTCGAGATCCCCGACGTTCACCTCGGCCACATCGGGCGCGAAGATGTTCGTGAATCCGCGCTTCGGGACTCGCCGCACAAGCGGCGAGCCGCCTCCCTGGAAAATGGGCAGTGCCTTCCAGCCGGCGCGGGCGATCTGGCCTTTGTGACCCTTGCCCGATGTCTTCCCGCGACCGGAGCCGATGCCGCGACCGATGCGGCGGCCCTTCTTGTGCTTGTGAATGCCTGCGTGTACTTCGTGCAAACTCATGTCAACGCAACTCCCCGCAGCCGCTCGACATCGGACTGCATCCTGAGTGATTCCAGGGCCTTGATCGTCGCTTTAACGACCGTCACCTGGTTGCCGGTGCCGAAACTCTTCGTGATGACATTCTTGATTCCCGCCGCTTCGCAGACTGCCCGCACAGCAGCTCCTGCAATGACCCCCGTTCCCGCGTCAGCCGGCATCAGCATGACGTCGGCGGAGCCGAACTTGGCACGCACGTAGTGGGGAATCGAATCAGCTCCCACAAGCGGGACGCTGACCATCGTGCGGCTGGCTTGCTTCTGGGCCTTTTCGACGGCCGGAGGAACTTCGTTCGCCTTCGCGTAGCCCCAGCCAACCTTGCCCTTGCCGTCGCCCACCACAACCATCGCAGCGAAGCTGAACCGCCGGCCACCCTTGACGACTGCCGCACAGCGCTTGATCTGCACAGTCTTGTCGACGAATTCTCCGCGGGAAGAGTCGCTTGCCATGGGAAATTAGATCTCTGCTTGGGGTCTCGAATGATTCGTCAATACTGGCCGCGGGGGAACCTTCTCGGCTCGCTCGCCGCGCATTTTCCTGTCGCCTTAGAAACTAAGTCCCGCCTCACGCGCGGCATCTGCCAGGGCCGCGACCCGGCCGTGATATTTGTTGTGGCCTCGGTCGAAGCACACGTCTTTGATACCCGCTGCCAGAGCTTTCTCAGCGAGGGCTTTGCCGACGGCCTGAGCCGCAGCTTTGTTCCCGCCGTACTTCACTTCGGTCCGGAGCGTCGCATCCAGCGTGCTGGCAGCGGCCAAGGTCCGACCCGTGCTGTCATCGATGATCTGGGCCGACATGTTCTTCAGGCTGCGGCTGATCGACAGCCGCGGGCGATCGCTGCTGCCGCGAATCGGCTTGCGAACCCGAAATCGCCGCCGACTACGCTGTCGGGTGAGGTATCGTTGCTTGTCCACGTTAATCTTTCCTTGCCTTGGGGCCGCCTCCGCAGATAGGAGCCGGCATCGGCACAATTCGAACTGTCAAAATCCAAATCTGATTATTAGTCAGCTGCACGCGTTACCGGAACTACTTCGAAGCGGCCTTACCAGGCTTGAGTTTGATCTGCTCACCTTGATAACGAATGCCCTTGCCCTTGTAAGGCTCAGGCTTTCGCAGCGAACGCAGTTCTGCGGCGAACTGACCGACGAGTTGCTTGTCACACCCCTGAATCACGATGTGCGTTGCATCAGGGCACGTCACAGTGAGTCCGGCGGGGATCTCGCGGACCAATTCATTCGCGAGCCCTACACGCAGGCTCAGGGCCTTGCCTTTCAGCGTTACCTGGTAGCCGACGCCAACGATTTCCAGACGCTTCTCGTAACCATTTTTCACACCGAAGATCATGTTGGCGACTAGCGCCCGGGTCAGTCCGTGAAAGGCCCGCGATTGACGTTCGTCGTCCTGTCGACCCACAACAACTTGCTTCGAGTCAGCGTCGACATTGACCGAGATTTGAGAGCCGTGCTCCCACTCAAGCTTGCCCTTGGGACCTTCGACAGCGACTTTACGGCCGCTCACTGCGACTTTCACGCCATCCAGGATCGGCACCGGTTTATTTCCAATTCGCGACATGGCTGCAACCAGGAGTCAAGTGCTTTCGTCTCTCTGAAAACCGAGTGCTAGTACACTTCGCACAGCACTTCACCACCCATATTCTTCTGCCGCGCTTCACGGTCGCTGATAACGCCACCGCTGGTACTGATGACCGTGATTCCCAACCCGTTGAGGATGGGGCGCAGTTCGGTCGCCTTGCGATAGACCCGTCGGCCAGGCGTGCTAATCCGCTTGATGTGCTGGATTACATGCTCGCCGTTGGGGCCATACTTCAGTTCCAGGCGCAAATGGCTGACTGGCTGTGAATCGACTTCCTGCCAGTCCCAGATGTAGCCTTCACGCTTGAGGACGTCCGCCAGTCCGCGTTTAACCTTGGACGATGGAACGTCGACATGTGGCCGCTCAACGCGAATGGCGTTGCGGATGCGAGTCAACATATCGGCAATGGGATCAGTCAACATAACGGGCGGTTCCCTTACCAACTGGCCTTGCGGACGCCGGGAATTTCACCCCGGTCGGCGAGTTTACGAAAACAGATCCGGCAGATCCCGAACTTACGATAGACGGCTCGGGGTCTCCCACAGAGCTGACACCGACGCCGTACCCGAGTCGAGTATTTCGGCTCGGCCTTAGACTTGGCAATCTTGGATTTGCTGGCCACTTGTACTCTCGCGCTATGATCTGGTGCGATGCATTATTTCGATTTACCGTCGGGCGAATCGTCCGTTTGAAATGGCATCCCGAGTTGTGTGAGCAGTTCGCGGGATTCCTCGTCGCTGGCATTCTTCACAACAATCGTGATGTTCATCCCCTGCACGCGGGTGAACTTATCAGGATTCAGTTCCGGAAAAACGAGCTGCTCGGCCAACCCCAAGCTATAGCTGCCATTGCCATCGAAGGCGTTGCGATTGATGCCACGGAAGTCACGAACGCGCGGCAGAGCCAGGGAGATCAAACGATCCAGAAACTCGTACATACGCCGGCCGCGAAGCGTCACCTTGCAGCCAATCGGCATGTCCTCCCGCAAGCGGAAGGCCGAGATGGCCTTACGAGACTTGGTGATGATCGGCTTTTGCCCCGTGATTTGCCCCATCGCTTCGGCAGCCACTTCCAGGTACTTCTTTTCCTGAGTCGCAGCGCCGACACCCATGTTCACGACAATCTTGTCGAGCCGCGGCAGCGACATGGGATTCGGCCGACCGAACTTAGCGCCCAAGGACGGGAGCACTTCGGTCTGGTAACGAACCTGCATGCGTGGCGGCGCAGCGACGGCGGTACTCGCCGCGTCGCTCGCTTTGTCTTTGCTTGCCTTTTTGGCCATCTGAGGAACCCTTCCAGCTATTTCTTCTTCTTGGCCGGCGAAATCTGACCGAGGGAACTACTGCACTTGCGGCAGAACCGCTCTTTACTCCCGTCTTTGGCCAGACGGGCCCCCGTCCGCACGCCGCGACCGCACTTGTTGCAGAGCAGGAGCACGTTGCTGATCTGCACCGGCATCTCCTTGGAGAGACGTCCCCCCTGGGGATTCTTCTGGCTGCGGCGAACGTGCTTGTAGACGCGATTGACCCCTTCGACGACCAATCGGCCCTCTTCGCGGTCGATCACCAGGACCTTACCGCGCACTCCCTTGTCGTCGCCGACAATTACTTCCACGGTATCGTTTGTTCGGATATGCATCAGACCACCTCGTTCGCCAGGCTGACGATCTTCATGAAGTTGCGATCTCGCAGCTCACGGGCGACCGCACCAAAGATACGTGTCCCCCGCGGATTGTTGTCCGCATCGATAATGACAACCGCATTGGCGTCAAACTTGACGTAACTGCCGTCTTTCCGCCGAGTGGGACTCTTGGTTCGAACCACGACCGCCCTCACCACAGCCTTCTTCTTGATCTCGCTGCCGGCGATCACGCTCTTGACGGAGCAAATGATGACATCGCCGAGCCCGGCTGTTCGCCGCTTGGACCCGCCCAACACCTTGACGCACATTACTTCTTTTGCGCCGGTGTTGTCCGCCACGGCCATTCTTGTTTCTTGTTGAATCATGGAAATACCTGCTGTTGGCTGCGCGCTGGGACCAGTGGTCCCACGAATCGACCGCCCGTTTAACCAGCGACTTGCTGCTCAGTGGCCCCCGGCTCGGCAGCGGCTCCGACCTGCTTTGCCTTGGCGATTACTCGTTTCAAAACCCAACGCTTGAGCTTCGACATGGGCTTTGACTCTTCGAGTTCAACGGTATCCCCAACAGCCGAAACGTTCTCCGCGTCATGGGCATAGCACACCGTTCGCCGCCGCATCGTCTTGCCGTACACCGGGTGCCGTACCAAGCGCGGAATCTCGACGCGGCGAGTCTGCGACGCCTTGTCCCGAGTCACAACGCCAACCACAACTCGCATGGGCATGATTCAATTCCTTCTGCACCCGAGGGGCACCGATTGCCGCCCCGGCGAATTCGTACAACTAGCTATTGCTGGGGGAGGGTTGACTGGTTTGTTGACGCTGAGTTTGTAGAGTTTTGATCTGCGCGATGGTTCGCCGCTGCCGGCGCACTTCGCTCGGTGCATCGAGAATTTGCTTCTGGGCCTGCATCCGCAGGCGAAACAGTCCCTGCTCGCACTCGCGCAAGGTGAGCGTGAGTTGATCGTCACTCATCTCGCGAAGTTCTGAGAATCTCATGATCACCAATCCCCACTCGTCCTGGACCTAACTCGCCGGGGCTCAATTCCCCAGCTTTTATTGCCAAATCTCGACTGTCAAAGCCATTCTGCCCAATCAGGCAGGCCGACGCTTCACCATCCGGACCGGGACCGGCATCTTGTGAGCGAGACGCGCAAAGCACAACTTCGCTTGCTGCTCAGTCACACCGCCCAGCTCGAACATGACCGTCCCTTCCTTCACGACCGCCACCCAGTGGTCCGGCTCTCCTTTTCCGGTACCCATGCGGGTTTCCAACGGACGAGCCGTCACCGACTTGTGCGGAAAAATGCGGATGTACAAACGACCTTCGCCACGGATGTATTGCTGTGCGGCAATACGCCCCGATTCGATCGTCGTGGCCTTGATCCAGCCTCCCTGAAGAGACTGCAGACCAAAGTCGCCAAAGACCACCCGGTTGCCCCGCTGAGCCTTACCTTTTATACGTCCTCTTTGGCTTTTTCGGTGCTTCACTCGCTTGGGCATCAGGGCCATCAGACGCATCTCCTTCAAACATGCCTTGGTTCACCCACACCTGCACACCAATGTTGCCTTGTGCGGTGGAAGCCTCAGCAAACCCATAATCGATTTTCGCGCGGAGCGTTGACAGCGGAAGCGATCCGGCCGTCGCCTTCTCGCAGCGGGCCATCTCCGCGCCACCTAGCCGCCCCGCGAGTTGAATCTTGATCCCCTTGGCTCCACCATCCATCACCGACTCAATCGCCCGCTTCATGGTGCGGCGGAAGCTCGAACGCTTGGCAAGTTGCTGCGAAATATCTTCCGCCACCAACTGCGCCATGATCTCCGGCCGTGCCAATTCTTCAATCTTCAGGTTGACGCGGCGGCCGGTAAGGTTCTGCAGTTCCTCCTGCAGAATCTCGACCTCCTGCCCCTTCTTCCCGATGATCAAGCCTGGCCGGGCCACATGCAGCACCACCTTGACTTCGTCGCGCGTCCGCTCGATCTCAATCTTATCGATCCCAGCTTGCCGATACTGCGACTTGCTGGGGTGATTCTTGATGAACTTGCGGATCTTGAAGTCTTCGAGCAACAGCGGCCCGAACTCTTTCTTCGCAGCATACCACCGGCTCTTATGCGGCAGCATAATTCCGGTGCGAAAGCCGATGGGATTAACTTTTTGACCCACAGTAATTTCCTCGCAGTAGCGGCTTGACAGCCATGATGGCCGACAAGCGAAGTGACCATTCCGGTCCACGAGCTTTAAAGTTCGCTGATGTCTTCCAAGGTTACGCTAATGTGACTGGTGCGCCGCTTGATCATGTAGGCCATGCCGCGCGATACCGGCTTGATTCGCTTGAACATCGGTCCGCCGTCCACCCGGGCGTCCAAAACGATCAACTGCTCAACCCGAATCGACTTACCTGGATTCTGCTCGGGATCTTGAGCATTTCCCAGCGCGCTCTTCAGCACCTTCTCCAGGAGTCGAGCACCGCGCTGCGGCTGATACTTCAAAATGTCGAGGGCCTCATCCGCAAACTTGCCGCGGATCATATCCGCAATCAGCCGCACCTTGCGGGCGCTGATGCGGGCGTGTTTGTGTGTTGCTTTGAAGGCCATGGCGGCACTCCGATACTGCGATCAGGGGGATGCTGCGATCAGGGGAACCAGGCTCGCTAAATACCTGAACTACTTCTTCGCCTTGCCGCCGTGACCGCGAAACGTCCGCGTCGGCGCGAACTCACCCAGTCGGTGGCCGACCATATCTTCTGTTACGAATACCTTCACGTGCTGTTTGCCGTTGTGGACCATAAAGGTCACGCCAACAAACTCGGGGACGATCGTGCAAGCGCGGGCCCACGTCTTAATTGGCTCTTTCGAGCCCATCTGGTTGGCGGCCTGCACCTTTTTGAAGACTTTGAAGTCGACAAACGGACCCTTTTTGCTCGACCGACTCATCGTATCCTTCCCACGCTTACTTCAGCTTGATAACGCCGTATCGCCGCGAACGACGCCGACGAACGATGGACTTGTTCGATGCCTTGCCGCGCTTACGGGTGTAGCCACCCTTCGCCGGTTTGCCCGTCGGGCTGACCGGGTGGCGCCCACCCTTCGTGCGCCCTTCACCACCACCGTGCGGATGGTCGATCGGATTCATGGCCGTACCGCGGACGTGCGGCCGAATCCCCTTCCAGCGATTGCGCCCTGCCTTGCCGATCACGACGTTCATCGCGTCTGCGTTGCCTACGGCGCCAATCGTGGCCCGGCACTTTACGGGGATGCGGCGAATCTCGCCGCTTGGCAGCGTGATTTGCGCCCAATCGGACTCGCGAGCCATCAAAGTGGCACTTGAGCCCGCACTGCGGCAGACCCGAGCACCCCGCCCCGGAGCCAGTTCGATCGCGTGAATCTGCACACCCAGCGGAATTCGACCCAGCGGCAAACAGTTGCCGACGGTCGGAGGTGCATCCGGGCCGTTCTCGATTGTCTGGCCGACAACGAGCCCCTCGGGAGCGAGAATGTATCGCTTCTCCCCGTCCACAAAGTGCAACAGGGCGATTCGTGCATTCCGGTTGGGGTCGTATTGAATCGACGCCACCTTGGCCTGCACTCCGTCCTTGCTCCGCGTGAAATCAATCACCCGGTACTGCTGCTTGTGACCGCCGCCGCGGTGACGAACCGTAATCCGTCCCTGATTATTGCGGCCGCCCTTCTTGGGCTTGGGCCGCAACAGGGACTTTTCCGGGCGAGCGCCGGGCGTCAACTCAGCGAAATCGCTGACGCTGGCCCCACGCCGTCCTGCCGTCACCGGATTGTATTGTTTAATGCCCATTTACTTCGATCCTCAAGCCCGGAGAATTGACTCCGGCAACCACGCCACGACCCACGAGTGCAAGCGACAACTCTCCTGGGACTAGAAGAAGTCGATCCGATGCTCGCCGTCGAGCGTCACCACGGCCTTCTTCCAACTCTTGGTCTGCCCCTGCTTGAACTTGTACTTGCGGTGCTTTCCCCGCCGATTCTGCGTCCGAACCTTATCCACCTTGACGCTGAACAACTCTTCAACCGCTCGCCGAATATCGTCCTTCGTCGCCGCCGGATTGACCTCGAACGAATATTGATTGTTCCGCGTCGAGCGGTGCATACCCTTCTCGGTCACCAGCGGACGCAGGACCACTTGATAGGCGGGCAACAGCGGCTGCTGCGGTTCGGCGATCGTATTGGCACTCATCACATTTATCCCTTCAAGCACGCCCTGCTAGGCAACGTCCGACTTTCTCGCCGACCGATCCTTGATGGCATCCAGCGCCGCCTTGGTCACCAGGAGCTTCCGAGGCGAAAGCACCGCCAGAGCGTTCAGATCCGACACTGGCGAGACCGTCACACGATCAATGTTGCGGGCACTTTTATAAACATTGGCGTCGAGCGCGGCCGTAGTGACCAACGTGCTGGTACCGCCTAGGCCCAGCGATTTCAGAATCCCCGCCATCTCCTTGGTCTTGGGATGAGAAAACGCCAACTCATCGATCACCACCACGTCAGCCGCTTCTAACTTCTTGGCGATCGCCATTCGCGTCGCCGCCTGTACCGCCTTGCGCGGCAGCCGATACGAGTAGTCGCGATTACGCAGCGCGAAGACATGACCGCCGCCGCGCCGCAGGGGCGAACGGCGCGAGCCGGCCCGGGCATTGCCCGTCCCCTTCTGGCGATACATCTTTTTCGTCGTGCCGCGAACTTCTCCGCGATCCTTGGTCTTGTGCGTCCCCATTCGCCGATTCGCCTGATACATCACGACGACATCGTGCAAGAGCTGCGCGCTCACCTTGGGGGCAATCTCGGCGGGGTCGATTTCATACTTCCCCACCTCGGCGCCACTCTTGTTGTAGATCGGCAGACTTACCATGACTTGCATTCCCGTTCGGAACAGCGACTACCGCGTCATTCAGTTCGCAGAAATTGCCCCAGCCAACTCAGGTCACCTTGTTGGTTTCGCGAACGATGACATAGCCCCCATTGGGACCAGGCACCGCGCCGTGCACCAGCAGCAAATTATTCTCTTTATCCAGGCGAGCCACACGGATATTGCGGGTCGTCACCTGCTCGACGCCGTATTGCCCCGGCATCTTCTTGCCCTTCTTCATGCGGCCGCCACCGCGATTCGCCGCCAAGGCCCCCGTACCACCCATGTGCCGATGCACCTTCTTCACACCGTGCGTGGCCCGCTGACCGGCAAAACCGTGCCGCTTCATGGCACCCGAGAACCCCCGACCCTTGGTCAAGCCAGTGACATCAACGGCCTTCACACCCTCCAGAATGTCCAGCGTCACATCCTGGCCCAGCTGAATCTCCGGCAGAGCGCCGCGCAACTCGCGAATAAACCGCTGCGGCTCACACCCCGCTTTATCTGGAGCGGCAACGCCAGCAGCCGACAGCTTCTTACCACGCTTGCTGTCGAGTCGGGCAACATGACCACGTTCACTGCGACTGGCCAAACGGCGCGGCTTATCAAGAAAGCCCAATTGCACCGCGTTGTAGCCATCGCGCTCCTGGGTGCGAACCTGAAGCACGCGACAAGGGCCCGCAGCAACGACAGTTACGGGGATGCAATTCCCCGCCTCATCATAAATTTGCGTCATCCCGACCTTGCGGCCGAGTATTCCCTTAGTCATCGCAGTTATTCCCGTGATCGGTTGCAGGCCAGGATTCTCGCGGAATTTGCCGCAAGATTACCCGGCGAGCTTCCAGCCGATAGGAAACCCTTGGGGGTCAAACAAAATTCGAAACTTTACCGACTCGAGGCCTTGATTTTGATATCAACGCCGGCCGGCAGACTTAACTTATTCAAAGCCTCAATCGTCTTGGCGGTCGCCTGAACGATGTCGATCAGCCGCTTGTGCGTGCGAATCTCAAACTGCTGGCGCGCCTTCTTGTCGATCGTGGGACCCGACAAAACGGTGTACCGCTCCACCCGCGTCGGAAGCGGAATCGGCCCATGGACCTCGCTATGCGTCCGCTTCGCGGTATCCACGATCTCCAGAGCACTCTGGTCGAGGATTGCGTGATCGTACGCTTCCATGCGGATGCGAATAACTTCTTTGGCCGCTGCCACAGTTTTCAATCTCCCCAACCGCCGATTTGCTGGCAAACCAAACGGCCGGACACAATCCTAGGCTTTGCTGTTCAATACTTCGCTGCGACACTTACTCGCAACTTTCCCCTCAGGGGAAACCACAGAGTCTAGCGAAGCCCTGAAAAGGCGTCAACGGGCGGCTGCCCCGATGGTTTGCGAATTCTTCTCCGCTGGCCAGTTTATAGGCCGAATTCACAGCAGTAGCCGTACAAGTGGTCAGTTCGGGCAGGCGAATACCCGACTGGCGGAATCGTTTTTCTCGCGATTCGATTCAGGTTAAGATGACCCGATTGAGTCCAGCATGCGAGGGGGCCATGTCGACACCGAGTGCTACTCCCCGGATACCCTGCCCGCTATGCGGGGCTCAAATCAAGGCGCCAGCGCTCGCCCAGGGTTCCCAGGTCACCTGCCCCAAGTGTGGTCGGCCCTTTGAGTTGGCGGGAAAATCCAGGCCATCCGGTCAACCCGCGACGGTTACCCCCGTCGCGGAAGGCAAGCGGGCCGTTCGGCCTCACGTGGCAGCGGCGAACCCAGCAGCGCCCTCACAGCCCATTCGCAGACCTCCTTCTTCGGCAGTCGTTTCGCCGATCGGTCCCACGACAACGGGTCGCCCCGTGGCGGCGACT
>JALORD010000510.1 GCA_025459145.1 Pirellulaceae bacterium
GCAAAAAGCTCTATCTGGCCGAAAGCCAGAAGAACCGCATTCTCGTGTACGACGTCGAAGCCCCGGGCAAAGTCGACGAGCCTAAGGTCTTCGCCGAACTGCCCACGAAGAACGCCGAACAGGGGCAAATCGACAATCAGCCCGACGGCATGTGCCTCGATGCAGCCGGCAATCTGTACGTCGCTCATTACGGCATGAAACAAGTGCAAGTGCTCAATCCCGCGGGCCAACTCATTCGCCGCTATGGCGGAGGAAACACCACGACCAGCAACGTCGCCTTCGGCGGTCCCGACATGAACCAGCTCTTCATCACCGGCGGCATCGGCAAGGAAGCGGGCGAAGGGGGCCTCTTCCGCATCGACCTGGGCGTGAAGGGACTCGTCATCCTGCCGGCCAAACCGTAACCTGCCCAGTTGTGGTCCGCTTGCTCTGCGAGCGGCAATTCCGCCACGCATCCGCAGGCCGAGCGATGTCGATCACGATCAAAGTCAACGCTCCCTCGGGCACGATCGTTCTCGATCGCCCCGAGAAACGCAACGCCTTGACCCGGCAAATGATCGCCGATCTGGCGCAGGCCTTCGATGACCTGCACCAGGAGAAACGCGTCCGCGCCGTGATCCTCACCAGCCGCGGCTCATCCTTCTGTGCCGGAATGGATCTGGCCGAGATGCAAGCCACCGCCCAGCAGCCCGACGCCCTCGCTCAGTGGCACCAAGACGCCGTCCAGTATCACGAACTGCTCGAACAGATGCTGCGGTTCCCCAAGCCGCTCATCGCCGCCGTCCAGGGTCCGGCGCTCGCCGGCGGCCTCGGCCTAGTCTTGGCCTGCGACCTGACCTTGGGGAGTCCGGAAGCCCAGTTCGGCCTGCCGGAGCCGCGGCGGGGGATCGTCGCCGGCATCGTCTCGCCGCTGCTCACGTTTCGAATCGGCGCCGGCCACGCCGCGAACCTGCTGCTCACCGCCCGCACAATCGACGCCGCCGAGGCCTATCGCATCGGCCTCCTGCACGAAACGGTAACAGCAGCCGACTTGCTGTGGGTTCGCGCCCAGCAGCTAGCGGGCGAAATCGCCAAGAGCGCTCCCGAGTCGCTCTTGCTCACTAAGCGAATGCTCAACGAGACCATCGGCGAGCACCTGGGAACGCTCCTCTCCGCCGGAGCCGCGGCTAGCGCCACTGCCCGAACGACGGAAGCCGCCCGCGAAGGGCTCGCCGCGTTTCTCGAGAAGCGCGAGCCCGTCTGGCTCTGAACGTAGGACGGGTCTCGCGACCCGCCCGAACCTACTTGCGATCTTCCAGCCCCAGGTTCGCAATCACCTCTTCGGCTCCCGGGGTCATCCGGCGAATCTTCGTGGCCAGGACACCCTTCTCCGTCGCGTTGGCCTTCACAGCCTTCCGCTTCAGAATGGCGATCTTCTTCTTCCGCTTCCGGCGCTGGGCGAGTTCCCGCTGACGCTGCACAATTCCACCCATACGGCACACTGCTCCTGGCGATTGATAATGGTCGGTGGTCCAATTTCGCGAATCCCGCAACATATCGGTCCCGCGGGACTTGGTCAACTTCGCGGCGCACGTTCGAACAGTCCCTGACCGGGTGGCAGCCAAGTCGCAGCCGCGGACCGCACGCGCTTAACAACTGAGCGCCGGCGCGGGTCTGGGTGAGACGAGCATGCGTTAAGGAATTCCGCAAGTTGTTCCCTGGAAGGGACTTGCGGCAACGCACTGCACTGTGCGCCGGCAATTATTTAACAAAACGTTCACCTCAAAGTGCGTCCCGACAGCGTTCGTCGCCCGTGGGCCGCCGCCGCGAGCGCTCCGCTTAACTTCTTAGCGCCCGCGGGCTTCCCGGTGTGCCGTGCGGCGCTAAGCAGCTCTGCAAGTCGTTTTGCCGAAGCGACTTGCGACATTCCTTCGAGTTAACCGTCCGCGGCCATTAAACAAAACGTTCACCTCAAATCACGCCCCGGCCGCCGACGCGACAATTGCCGTCGACCCCACAGCGGGTCAGCCTGCACTTTCCGAATTGCCAAAGAACACGCTGGCTGACCGCGCTGCTTGAGCGGATCGGTCAGGGCAGACCATCGCCTGCCAGGCACTCGCGGCTGGGCACTCGCGGCTGGGATTCACAACACGCGAACGGGCGCGACCCCTCCTCGCCGAGTGCTTCCACCGGGCTGCGAGTATACCACACCCTCCCCGCGCCGCCCGAGCTATTTTGGCCACAAAGACTGTGCACACAACGACTTATACAAAATCACAAAAACCAAAACAATTTTCCCCCGCGGCCATCGTTTCCAGCCGTCGCTGAAAACCCAAGCGCCACAATAAGTTCCGTCGCGCACGGCCACGGCGCCATTCGCTCCCCTCAAAGTACTGCCACACCGTTCCGAGCGTCGATTCATCGTTGCATTTGGCCGCGAGTGGCGACGACAATGAGTCGCGACCCGTGACGGCTTAAAGGCAGGCCGCTAACGCCAAGCCGCAGAGACGTGAGAGCCGGAGCGTCCTCTTGCCGGCGCCGCGACTCCGCGATTCTCGGCTCCCTTGCGTTTTCCCGCTGGTCGTTGGGCCGCACACCACAAGGCCGGCGCAACCGCGGGCTCGAAAATCAGCGTTCATCGGCGTTCATCCGCGGCTCAGTCCCAGTATTTCCCCAAGCACACCACACTCGCTGACAACCATGTCAAATCGCCGCTCGCTCGCCATCCTCTTCGCCATCATGACAACCACCCTCCTCGCGACCTCACGCTTGGCGCAAAGCGCCGAGCCAGCCAGTCGCCCGCTCGTCGTCGGCCATCGCGGCCTCCTGAAGCACGCCCCTGAGAACACGCTCGCGGGATTTCGCGCCGCGCTATCGCTGCGGGTGGGGATCGAAATCGACATTCGCCGCACCCGCGACGGCCGCCTGGTCTGCCTGCACGACGAATCGCTCGACCGGACCACGAGCGGCCGCGGACAACTGACCGACCACTCCTACGACGACCTGCGCAAGCTCGACGCGGGCGAGTGGTTCGACCCGTCGTTCCGCGGCGAGCGGATTCCCAACGCCGACGAACTGTTCACCATGATCGCCGAGCTTTCTCGTCCGGAAACACTCGTCGCGGTCGACCTCAAGGCGACCGGCCACGGCGTCGAGGAGGCGATTGTTCGGTTGGCCGTCGAGCACAAAGTGCTCGACCGGCTGGTCTTCATCGGGGCCACGATCGAGTCGGCCGAAGTGCGGGCCCGCCTGCACGCGGCGAATTCCAAGACCCAGATCGCCCGCCTCGCGCCGTCGGCGGCCGAGATCGACGAAGTGCTCGCCGACCCGACGGCAACGTGGGTCTACGTCCGCTTTCTCCCGACCGAGGCCGACGTGCAGCGGATCCACCAGGCGGGCAAACGCCTCTTCATCGCCGGCCCCCTCGTCGCCGGCCAGGAACTCGAAAACTGGTCCCGCGCCGCAGCCCTCCCGCTCGACGCCATCCTGACCGACTACCCGCTGGAACTCGCCCAGCGGCTGCGGGCGGGCACCCGAAGTAGCCAGCCGTAGATCCTTCCCCGACGGTGTCGTGGCCCCGCAGTCCCTTGCGCTGCACTGGCCTGACATATCGGGCCCCGGTGGGGCAAAAGCCATGGCCCGCCCCGACTGGCCGCACGACCTTTGACCCATCACAATGCCGGGCGGCGAACCTTGCCAGCGGCTTTAGACCTCTCCCGGAGCGATGCAATGGCGGCGACCAAATGGCGGAATCGTGCACGAACTGTGTTCCAGTCCGCAATCGTGGATCCGGCGTGCAAGTACGCGTCGGCCGCGGCGATGCTCGTTCTGCTCACGGCTGTCGTCTCTTCAACGAGCGCCGCCGAGCCGGCCAT
>JALORD010000699.1 GCA_025459145.1 Pirellulaceae bacterium
CCTCGTAAGCCCCTCGTAAGCTTTGTCGTAAGCTTTGTCGTAAGCTTTGTCGTAAGCTTTGTCGTCCTCTCCCTTCCCCAATCCGCCGACACTTGCGTCGTCTCCCACCGGCTGGGAACCGATCGCATACTCCGTCTGCCCTTCGTTCACGAAGTCCCTTGACCATGACTTCCTCAAGCCGATGAGCATCCTGAGGATTCGCGAAAGTTCCTGCTTCTCCGTGCCGACTGCCGGCGAGGCTGCCAATTGCTTGATGGCGGCAAGGTCCAGACACGCCGCGCATTCCAACGTCGAGCCGATGGCGTAGTCGAGGCTCTTGACCTTCATCTTGGAGCGCGCGGCACTCGCCATGGCGATATTCTCCAAAACACTCGCCGCAGCTCGGGGAGATGATCGCAAATGGCATGTCTGGTGTCCCAGTTGGTGACCCAGCCTGCGGCGGTGGCGTTGAACTGCAAGGTTCTCTGGTAGACCTGTAGGTTTTCGTGGTTGAGGGGCATGGTGTTTGGCGCGGGTGGTAGGTAGTGAGTAATAGGGTTACGACAAGGCTTACGACAAGGCTTACGACAAAGGGGGTTACGTGATCTTGGGCAACTCGTACCCCTCGCGGCGTGGGCGAGTGACCGACGGGTGACGGTTGGCTTCGTCGTCGCCGACGAACATCTCCCTGTCGGGGTTCCAGCGCAGGCAGCGGCCGGTATCGCGGGCGACGTTCACCAGGTGGCAGATCGTAGCCGAACGATGGGCCGTCTCCACGTCGGCCCGCGGTTGCCGGCGGGTGCGCAGGCACTCGATCCAGTTCTCGATGTGCGGGCGCGTGTCCGCGCCGCCCTGGGCGTAGAACACCTTCGGTTGACTGGCCACCAACCCGGACGGATTGCTGACGCACCTGTTTCGATTGATCTCGACCTTGCCCTTCTGGCCGATGAAGATGGCTCCCCACACGGGCCCTCGCTGGCGTGGCAGGTTCATCTCCAGAATCGTCCCATTCGCGTAACGCATCGTCACTGGGCTCATCGGGTAACTCGGGCCGGAGTCGTCGGTTCCCAATGCCGCCTGGACCGCGTCGTACGAGTGGCTGCCCCAGCCCGTGACACCCCACGAGGAGCCGCCGCCGTCGTACGCGGACCATGGGCCCCATTTCCCACAGCCGTGATAGAGGCTGGGGTCGTGAGGCACCAGTTCGGCCTGGTTGCACCATTGGTCCCAGTTCATCTCTTGAGGCACCGGCTGGGTCGCGGTCGGCGTTCGCCGCGCCGGCCCCATGTAGTTGCTGGCGACGACCTTTTCGATCTTCCCCAGGCCGCCGCTGCGCAGGAACTCGCTGGCCCACATATCCAGCCGCATCGAGCGGGCCTGCGTGCCGGCTTGAAAGATGCAGCGATGCTTGCGGACGGCGGTGACCAACGCCCGGCCTTCGGCGATGGTCAACGTCAGGGGCTTTTCCGCGTAGATACCCAGTCCCGCCTGCCGACGAACACCGCGTCGAGCTTCTCCTTGTCGAGCATTTCGCGGTAGTCCTGGTACCGCTGCCATTTGCCAAAGTCATCCAAGAACGGGCCGGCGACGCTCTGGCCGAACGCCGACTCTTTTCCCATCTGTCGCAGGTCGCAATCGGCCAGTGCCGCAATCTGGAGGTCGCCCGGCGACTGGTTCAAGAGCACCGCGCTGCGCGCGCCGCAGCCGATCACGCCCGTGAGGATGCGGTCGTTGGCCCCGGGACGGCCCGGCGCGGCCAGAACGTGACCGGGAATCACCAGCGGAGCGGCGATCGTGACTGCGGTTTTCAAGAAGGCTCGGCGTCGCATCAATCGATACTCCCAATGATCGTTCGAAAAACTACGGTCGCGCTGCCAATCAGCCGCGGGGCGCTGGCCCACGGTTCCCGGAACCGGACTCTAGCGAGTTCCGGCTGATGCGCCCGTCAATTCGCGAGCGGCCTCCACCTTGATCCCCGTGGCGGCGCGGCGCAGGCCGTTTTCCCGCGTGGCGGCGTTGTAGGCGTTGTAATAGACGTAGACCTCGTGTTTCCCGACAAATGGCTCGGGTTCGAGCACCGCGGACGAGGCGCCGTCGTCCACGCGGCGGGCGAAGCAGACCGAGCACCCAGATACTGCCGCGGCTGTTGCGTTCTTTGTTCTCGCGAGCCAGCAGCGAGAAATACGACACCCCGCCGACGCCGGTCGCCGAAGCGATCGTCTCGGGCGACGAGATGAACCGGTAGGGTGCGTCGTCGGGGAGCGTGAGCGTCGCAATCCGCTTCCACGGCGACTTGCCATCCTTCTTCTCGTCGCGGTAAATGGCCAGCGCGCTGTTATCGACATTGCAGACCAGCAACAGTTCGCCGCCGAGCACACGCACCTCGCCCCTGTCGGCATCCGACATCGCGATCTGACCGTACGGCGCTCCGGGAGGTTTCTGCACAAACAGGAAGTGCGGCGAGACCGCGCTCCACATGCTCATCTGCCGATAGTCGAAGTTGGCCAGCTCGCGCGGTGCGTCGGGCTGGTCGAGAAAGATCCACGCGGCTTTCGCCTTCCAGATGGGCCAGTCGTGCGTGTAGGCGACGCGGGGCGGCTTGCCGTCCTGAAAACGGCTGGGCATGTTGCCATAGCAGTCGTATGTCTGATGCGTGAGCTGCGTGACGACCGACTTGCCATCGACCAGCCGCGCGGCGAACTGCTGCATGATGCCCGCCGAGTCCTCCTTGGTGTAGACAACGAGATGTCCCTTGTC
>JALORD010000097.1 GCA_025459145.1 Pirellulaceae bacterium
CCTCGCCAGCCTCGCCCCCATCGAGTCCGCGAGCCGCCACGACCGACACTTCGGCAGCAAAGTCGACGAACGCTTCCAGGATCAGTTCGCCACCGCGCCCGGCAGACGACAACTTTGCCCATGCGGATTCGGCTTCGGCCGATGAAGCGATTTTGACCTGTCCCTTGCCGTCATAGCCCCAATCAGCCGTTTTCAGCACGGCAGGAAATCCCGATTCGCCAAGTGCCGCGATGAGTTCGGCCTGCGATCGCACGGGCCAGAAGGGTGTGACCGTAATACCAGCCGCTCGCAGAAACGACTTTTCACGAAGGCGGTTCTGCGTCGTGTGCAGCACACTGCCACCGGGGCGGACCGGAGCGTACCGTTCGCAAGCTTCAGTCGCCTTAGCCGGCACGTTCTCGAACTCGAACGTAATCGCGCTCACGCCTTGGGCGAATTGGGCCACGGCGTCCAGATCGTCGTACGCTGCGCGGATTTCGAGGTCCGCCACCTGGCCTGTGGGAGTATCGTCATCGGGTGACAGCACATGCACGCGGTATCCGAGCCGCCGCGCCGCGATGGCGAACATCCGGCCGAGTTGCCCGCTGCCCAGTACGCCCAACGTGCTGCCGGGAGGAATGATAGCGTGGTTCATGGCAGCGTGTCGGCCCGGACTTGGGCGGCAATTTCTGTCTGATGGGCATGCAGCTTCATCCGCAGTTCCGGCCGGGTGGCAGCCAGGATACGCAGGGCAAGGAGTCCCGCGTTCTTGGCCCCCGCCTGACCGATCGCCAGCGTTCCGACCGGAATGCCCCCGGGCATTTGCACGATCGACAGGAGCGAATCGAGTCCCGACAGCGACTTGCTCTGCACCGGTACGCCCAGAACCGGCAGAACCGTAAGCGAAGCGACCATCCCCGGCAAATGGGCAGCGCCGCCGGCTCCGGCGATGATCACCTCCAGGCCCCGGCCAAGCGCCGTCTTGGCGTATTCGCACATCCAGTCAGGCGTGCGGTGGGCCGAGACAACCCGGCACTCGTGCGGCACGCCGAACTGGCTCAGCACCTCGGCCGCGTGCTGCATCGTTTCCCAATCGGATTTGCTCCCCATGATCACGCCGACAATCGGCCGGGGCGTTGCATCAGACAAGGGAATTCTCCGAGTGGCTAGGGGCTAGGGGCTAGGGGCTGTCGCCGCGACCCAGCGTGTGATTGTTACTCGCCCGTGGGCGAATTGAACAGGGGCGCGAACCTTCCGCCGGAGGGGGCCGTCCCCCAGTTACGATTCTGCCGCCGGATTGTAGGCTCAAGGGATGTCGTTTTATCGCGAGCTCGAGGGCCGAATCGACAAGGCGATGCAGGCCGACCGGCACCGCCTGCGGCAGATGCTGCGCTCGGCGATTCGCGACGAACAGGCCGGCCGGCCGCCGGGCGATCGACTCGACAAGCTCCAGTACCAGCTCGACGAGTCGTTCCGCCGCCGCGAGGCCCGCGCCGCGCTCGTCCCGCGGATCGTTTACGACGAGTCGCTCCCCGTCGTGGCCCGCCGCGAAGAGATCGCTGAGGCCATCCGCGAGCATCAGGTCGTCGTGGTCTGCGGCGAAACGGGGAGCGGCAAGTCGACCCAGCTTCCCAAAATCTGCCTGGAGATCGGCCGCGGCGTGGCGGGACTCATCGGCCACACGCAGCCGCGGCGAATTGCGGCCCGCTCGGTGGCGGCCCGCGTGGCCGAGGAACTGGGTACGTCGGTCGGCCAGAAGGTCGGCTTCAAGATTCGCTTCAACGACGCCACCGGCCCCGAGACGCTCGT
The DNA here is from genome assembly GCA_025459145.1 of Pirellulaceae bacterium. Taxonomy (GTDB): domain Bacteria; phylum Planctomycetota; class Planctomycetia; order Pirellulales; family Pirellulaceae; genus CAYLLN01. Next base: position 1,789 of record JALORD010000097.1, read on the forward strand.
CAAAGTGATGACGGATGGCGTGCTGCTGGCCGAATCGCAGCACGACCGGTTCTTCGACCAGTACGACACGCTGATCCTCGACGAGGCCCACGAGCGATCGCTCAATATCGACTTCCTGCTGGGATACCTCAAACGACTGTTGCCCAGACGGCCCGACCTGCGGCTGATTATTACGAGCGCCACGATCGACGCCGAGCGGTTTGCCCAGCATTTCGCGGGTGAAGGCCCGGAAACGGCCGCGCCGATCATCGAAGTCTCGGGGCGCACTTACCCGGTCGAAGTCCGCTATCGTCCGCCGGAGAGCGACGACGGCGAGGAAGACCTAGAGCCAATCCAGCATCTCTTTGATGCACTCGACGAAGTCTGCAGTGCGGGCGCGGGAGACGTGCTCGTCTTCCTGCCGACCGAACGCGACATTCTCGACGTATCGCACAAGCTGCGCGGTCGCCGGCTGCCCGGGGGACCGCCGGACATCCTTCCACTTTACGCACGATTGTCCACCGCCGAGCAGAATCGAGTCTTCGAAAAGCACGGCGGTCGGCGGATTGTGTTGGCTACGAACGTGGCCGAATCGTCGCTCACCGTGCCGGGCATTCGCTATGTCGTTGATACAGGCACCGCCCGCATCAGCCGGTACTCGGCACGCAGCAAAGTGCAGCGACTGCCCATCGAAGCTGTGTCACAAGCCTCGGCCAACCAGCGGGCTGGCCGCTGCGGCCGCATCGGCCCAGGCATCTGCATTCGCCTGTTTAGCGAAGACGATTTTTTGAACCGCGACCGGTTCACGTCGCCCGAAATCCAGCGGACGAATCTGGCGGCGGTAATCCTGCAACTCCTGGCTCTCGACCTGGGCCGGATCGACGATTTCCCGTTTCTCGACCCTCCGCGGCCGGAAGCAATTCGCGACGGCTACAAGGATTTGTTTGAACTGGGAGCGATCGACGCTGAAAGACAACTCACTCCGCTGGGCCGCAAGCTCGCCCGGCTGCCGGTCGATCCGCGGATTGGACGCATGATTCTCGCGGCTGATAGCGAAGGCTGCCTGGCCGATGTGCTGGTGATTGCCGCCGGACTCGAAGTGCAGGACCCCCGCGAGCGACCGATCGACAAGCAACAAGCCGCCGATGCCGCCCACGCCCAGTGGGCTCATCCCGACTCGGATTTCCTCGGCTGGATTGCCCTCTGGGACTTTGTTCAGCACCTGCGCGAAGCCACCAGCCGCAGCCAATTTCGCAAAGCGTCCCGGCAGAATTTTCTCTCGGAAGTACGGCTGCGAGAGTGGCAAGACGTTCACCGCCAACTGGTCGAGATGGCGGGACAAGCCGGGCTGAAGATCGGCAAACGGCGCTGGCGGGCTGCTCCGGTGGGCGAGACGACCCCAGCCAGCGAAAAGCCAAACGCTGCGCAAGCCGAGACCTATGCCGCAATCCATCGTTCACTCTTGGCGGGGCTCCTGTCCGGCGTGGCGCTGCGGGGCGAGACCAACGAATACACAGCCGCGGGGGGCGGAAAATTCCTGGTGTGGCCCGGCAGCAGTGTTGTCGCCGGAAAGCCGCGGTGGATCGTCGCCGCGGAACTGGTCGAAACGACGCGCCGCTACCTGCGCACGGTCGCCCGAATCGATCCCGATTGGATCGAGCCGCTGGCCGGTCATCTTGTCAATCGCAGCTATAGTGACCCGCACTGGGTCCGCTCGGCCGGTTCGGCGATGGCTTCGGAAAAGGTGTCGCTCTATGGGCTACCGATCGTCCCGCGGCGCTCGGTCCGCTATGGGGCGATCGACCCCGCCAAGTCGCGCGACCTATTGATCGAAGAAGGGCTCGTCGCCGGCGAGATCGACACGCGGGCGGAGTTCTACAAGCGCAACTGCAATCTGCTCGCCAATCTCAGCCGATTGGCCGCCAAGCTGCGCCGCCGCGAGCTGATTATCGATCCGCATGTCCTGTATCGCTTCTACGATTCGCGGTTAGCCTCCGAGGTCTGCGACGCGGTCACGCTCGACAAGTGGCTGCGGCGGGCCGGACGCCAAGCCCAGGAGTCGCTCCAGCTCACCGAGGCTGATCTCCTGGAAGAAGCTGGCGGCCCCGTCCAGGCGCAGCAGTTCCCCGATGAACTGGTAATCGATCGACTGAAACTGCCGCTCAGCTATCGCTTCGAGCCCGGCGGCAACGACGACGGCATTACGGTGACGCTCCCAGCTGAAGCGGTGCCCCAACTCTCGCCCGAGCGGGTCGAATGGCTCGTCCCAGGGCTCGTCGAGGAGAAGGTGCTCGGCCTGATTCGCTCGCTGCCCAAGGACCTCCGCCGCAAACTGGGACCGGCTCCGAACATCGCGGCCGACGTCGCCCGCGAGCTGACGTTTGCCAAAGGCGCGCTGGCCGCAGAAGTCGCCGCCGCGCTCTCGCGCCGTGCTGGTGAGCGGATTACCAGCGAACACTTTGACACGAGCAAGCTACCTCCCCATCTGCGGCTGCAAATGCGCGTTGTCGACGAGCGGGGGAAGCCGCTCCTGGCCAGCCGCGATCTAGAGACCGTGCGCAGCCAGGCCGCGCCGCCGCCCGTCGCCAAAAGCCCGGAGCCGGGAATCTGGGACAAGTCAGGACTGACAAAATGGGATTTTGGTCCGCTGCCGGAGCGGGTCGACGTACGGCGCGCCGGTGTCACACTGACCAAGTATCCGGCCATTGTCGACGCGGAGGAGAGCGTGTCGTTGGCGCTCTGCGATACGCCGCAGCAGGCCGGCGAAGCCACACGGTTGGGGGCGCTGCGGCTGTTCGTCCTGGCCGAGCGGCGCGAACTCAAAGCGCAAGTGCAGTGGCTGCCGCAGATCGAAAAAATCCGGCTCTACGCCGCGCCGCTCCGGCGGTCGAAATCGATCGACGAAGAGCTGATCGACCTGCTGGCATTGCGGGCCTTCTACGCTGCTACCAACGAAGTACCGCGCGACGCCGATTCGTTTGCCGCTCAGCGGCTCGTGGGAAAGCGAAACATTGTTCCTGCCGTGCAGGAGTTGTCTAAACTCGTGCTCTCCTTGTTCGAGTCCTACCACACACTGCAGCTCGCTCTGCAGCGAACGCAACCGGTCGCCTGGCAGTACGCCGTGGACGATGTTCGCCAACAACTCGATCGCCTGTTGGCCCCGGGTTTTCTGACGGCCACCCCATGGTCCTGGCTGCAGCACTTTCCGCGATACTTGCGGGCCGCCCACTGCCGCCTGACCAAGCTCTCCAGCGGTCTGGCACGCGATCGAAAACAGCACGAACTGCTCGCCCCGCGGGTGCAAGTCTGGGAAAAGCGAGCCGCGGACAATGCTGCGCGGGGAGGTGTGGATTCTTCGCTCGACCACTACCGCTGGATGCTCGAGGAACTACGGGTTTCTCTTTTTGCGCAGGAGCTTGGGACCTCGTGTGCCGTCTCGCCCCAACGGCTCGACAAGTTGTGGGCCGCCTTCGAAAGGTAGGAGCCTCCAGCCGACAAGTGGCAAGGACTCGAACCGGCGAATGTATCAACGCAGGTCGATGTCAGGAGCAAAAATCGGCAAACCCAAGAATTTCCGCAAAAACGGCTTACGTGCTGCTGCGATTGAGGGTATTTTTTGATTTCGTGGGAAACTATGGTTTGTGGGTTTCGATCTGCCTGAAGGGCGAGTATGTCGCGATCTGCTCCTTGCTTATGCCTGCCGTTTGCTCTGGCGGCAGTTGCGCTCGCCGCTGGTTGTGGAAATCCTGAAAAAGTGGCCCAGGAATCGTCGAACCTGAAGCCGCTCGTGGTGCTATACGGACAGTTCATCGGCCAGCATCGTGGGAAACCGCCTGCTGATGAGGCGGAGTTCAAAGCCTTTGTGCAAAAGGTCGATCCGGAGCGGCTCAAGTCGTTCCAGGTCACGGACGTCGATTCCATGTTCATTTCCTCACGCGACAATCAGCCCTACGTCGTTCGCTACGGCAAGCTCGAGGGCCCGGCGGGTCCCGCGGGACAGCCGGTAGTGGCGTACGAACAAACGGGCGTAGATGGCAAACGGTACGTTGCCAGCGCGATTGGCGCAATCGAGGAAGTAGATGAGGAGACTTTCCGCAAGATGGTTCCGGATGCCAAGTGAATACTCGGGCTCACTGATTCAAAACGTGGGCCCTCGATTTATATTTCATCTCGTTTTTTCACTCTTCTTATTTTCGAATTGTGAGAGCGCCATGCATCGCATTCGCCCATGTCCGCCGCGCGGCTTCACACTGGTCGAACTCCTGGTAGTGATTGCCATCATTGGCATTCTCGTGGGGCTACTTTTGCCGGCAGTTCAGGCCGCACGCGAATCGGCCCGCCGCACTCAGTGCCAGAACAATCTGAAACAAATGGGGCTGGCAATTCACAACCACCACGACACGTTTGAGTATTTCCCCACCGGTGGAACCGTTCCTTGGGCGGGCGTGACCTACATCGGCACCACGAACGTCCCCCAACCCGCCAAGGACCAGGGATCATCGTGGCCCTACCAGATTCTGCGGTTCTTTGAAAAGACGACGATTTACAAACTCACTGATCGCACGACACTGGAAGGGACAAAGATCGGCGAGTATTTTTGCCCGAGCCGACGTCGGCCCACGGCCCAGGCGGGCCGCATGCTGATGGACTACGCCTCGGCGACTCCTGCAAATGCTCCAGGATCGTGGGATCAATACTGGTACGGCGAAACTTGGACCGTTCCCGCAAACGCCAACTACCGCGGCATCATCGTACGTTCGCAGACAGCTGCTGCCCCCACCCGAATGTCGTCGATCACTGACGGCACCAGCAACACGCTGCTAATCTCGGAAAAATGGCTCAACAGCGGAAACATCTTCACGGGCGACTGGCACGACGACCAGGGCTGGCTCGATGGCTGGGATCCCGATGTCGTCCGCTACACCGGGTTTAAGCCGATTCAAGACAGTCCGGGCAGTCCTTACGGTTGGGACGGCTATCAATTCGGTTCCTCTCATCCAGCGGGGATCAACGCACTACTGGCCGATGGATCTGTGCGAATCCTGACGTTCAACATCAACGAAACGATTTTCAACAATCTGGGCTTACGCGACGACGGCATCGCGTTTCAACTGGATTAGCGTAAGGTCGCAGGGATCCGATCGGCTGCAATTGCTTTCGATCGGCGGTCTCTAGCCGGACTGTGCCACGCGAAAGGCAGTGGACAATTGCACCACAATTCGGTACCGCCTAGGTGACTCGGCGGGCGGTACCTAATGCCGGCCTTACGCCAGTTGGCCGAGCATCTTCTTTTCGTTGAGCGGCCCTTGTCGGCCGAGACAAGAGCCCGCTATACTGAGTCGCTTTCCCCGAACCGAACTGGATTGGTCCGATGAAAGTCCGAGCCAGCGTCAAGAAGATTTGTGAAAACTGCAAAGTGGTGCGCCGCAAGGGCCGCGTCTACGTAGTTTGCACCAACGCCCGCCACAAGCAGCGGCAGGGCTAGTTGCTAAGTATCTTCTGTCGACTCGCGAGATTTTTGCGAAGCTGCCATTAGTTTGCCGAACATTCAGCCGGCCCCGTTCCGCCGGCCACCCAGAAGCTGCCAGGAGCCTGCGACGTATGCCACGTTTGCTTGGTGTTGACATTCCAAACGATAAGCAGATCGTGATTTCGCTCTGCTATCTTTACGGCGTTGGAGATTACGTCGCGCGCGAATTGTGCCACAAGGCCGGCATCGACCCGACCAAGCGGGCCCGCGACCTGCAAGAAGAAGAGGTGGCTCGCCTGACGACCTTGCTGGAGCGGGACTACACCGTCGAGGGACCGCTTCGCCGCCAGGTCGCGCAGGACATTACCCGCCTCCGAGACATCAAGTGCTATCGCGGCATGCGGCATCGCTTGGGATTGCCGGTTCGTGGTCAGCGCACGAGAACCAACGCTCGAACTCGTAAGGGCCCCAAAAAGACAGTAGCCGGCAAGAAGGGCGTGAAGGATTTGCGGTAGTGCGGGGGGACGATCGATCAGCCCTGGCCTGCCAAGATGATCGAGGCAACTAGTTTGGACGGATGGCTCCGCGAATCTTGAGAACAGTTTAAATCGGCGGCCATAGCCGCCTGAAATTGCGAAGGATAGAAACTGTGGCGCAGGTAAAAAAGAAGAAAATTCGACGCAATGTGACGGTGGCGATCGCCCACGTCAAAGCAACATTCAACAACACCACCGTGACGATCACCGACACGAAGGGGGATACCCTGTGCTGGGCGAGTGCCGGGACCAGCGGATTCAAGGGAAGCCGCAAGAGCACGCCGTTTGCCGGTCAATGTGCCGGACAACAGGCCGCGGAGAAGGCCTCTAAGTTCGGCGTCAAGGAACTCGAAGTCCGCGTGAAGGGACCCGGTTCGGGACGGGAGAGCGCGATCACTGCCCTGCAGACAGCGGGGATGACCGTTAAGACGATTGAAGATCGCACGCCGATCCCGCATAACGGTTGCCGCCCGCCAAAGCGCCGCCGCGTGTAGTCTGTGTGTCCGTTGTCAGAGGTTTGTCGATTGGCCGGTGACCACTCTTGACAACTGACGGCTTACCCGTAGCTGCCGCCAATATACGACCGAAACTGTTTGGAGGATTCCGATGCACATTCGCTGGCGTGGTTTTGAACTGCCGAGCATCGTCAATTGCGATGCGACAACGTTGACGAGCACCTATGGCAAGTTCGTGGCCGAGCCGTTCGAACGTGGGATGGGGACGACGGTCGGCAACAGCCTCCGCCGCGTTCTGCTGTCGAGCCTCGAAGGAAGCGCCGTCACGCAGATCAAAATCCGCGGGGCACAGCACGAATTCACCACGATTCCCGGCGTCCTGGAGGACGTCACCGACATCGTGCTCAATGTGAAGGCGCTGATCGTCAAGAATCACAGCGATTCGACCCGCGTCATCACCGTCGAGAAGAGCACGACCGGTGTGATCACCGGCGCGGACGTGCAGGTCGACTCCGACGTGGAAATCATCAACAAGAACCATGTACTGGCGACGCTGACCGACAACGTCCCATTCATGATGGAGATGGTCGTCGAGAACGGGCGGGGCTATGTTCCCTCGACCGAACACAGCGTTGGCGACCACGAGATCGGCATCATTCCGATCGACGCCGTCTTCAGCCCGATCACACGTGTTCGGTACCTGGTCGAGGAAACTCGTGTGGGCCAGAAGACGAATTACGACAAGTTGACTTTGGAGATCTGGACGGATGGCTCCGTCAGCCCGGAGATGGCGCTAGTCGAAGCAGCCAAGATCCTCCGCAAGCACCTCAATCCGTTCGTGCAATACGCCGAATTGGGGCCGCGGGTGCATGCTCCCTCCCGAGGAGGAGCGCTGGGACTCGATGGTGCCCTCGAAGCGAAGCTGAACATGAGCCTCGCCGAGCTGAAACTCTCGGTGCGAGCGATGAACTGCCTGGAGAGCGAGAATATTCACACGGTCCGCGATTTGATTCAGAAGTCCGAAGATCAATTGCTCGAAGTTCGCAACTTTGGCGAAACTACGCTGGCCGAAGTGCGGGAACGGCTGCAGGAATTGGGAATGTACCTGGGAATGCGAATTCCCGCGTCGCTCGCCCGCTAAATTGCAGCGCCGGCAGGCTCCATTCATGAGCGGCGGCCCTGGTGCCGCCGGTCGTCAAGACAGAAACAATTTGCAAGTTTGAGCGGGAAAGAGATAAGCCATGCGTCACCGCAAACGAGGCCGTGTTCTGGGGCGATCGCCGAGCCACCGTGCGGCGATGTTCAAGAACTTGGCCAGCGCGTTATTCCTCACGGAGCGTAATGCTGAAGACGATCCGAACGCACCGAAGGTCAAGGGCCGGATCGTAACGACACTGCACAAGGCGAAGGAGATTCGTCCTCTCGTCGAAAAGTGCATTACGCTGGCTGGCAAGGTCCTCGAGCACGACGAGACGGCGGAGAAGTTTGCCGTCTCCGCCGAGCGCAATTCGCAAGCCTGGAAAGACTGGCGCAAGAGTCCCCAGTGGCGGGAGTGGGCAGGTGCCCGCGCTCCGGCGTTGGCAATCCGCCGCCGTCTGATTCAGCTGCTCGGCGACAAGCAGGCAGTCGACGTGTTGCTCAGCGAGGTTGCGCCACGTTTCCGCGACCGCAAGGGCGGCTATACGCGTGTAGTTCGATTGGCCAAGCCGCGGCTGGGAGATGCCGGGGTGCGAGCGATCATTGAGTTCGTGGGGGTCCGCGACCGCAAGGTCGAGCGGAGCGCCAAGCCGTCGTTCAGCGACGAGACGACTGAGCCGACGCGGGCTTAGCCGCGACAGCAGTTGTGATAATCCTGCCGCAAGCAGTCTGATGCGGCGGGCGATGTCGCAAGGGTGCGAGACGATCTTCCGGGGTAACAGGATGACCCCATGCTTGAGTCCGCTCCGCAGCCGCTTGACTTCACGGCCCGAATGCGAGCCATTTGCGTCGACATGACGCAGCGGCTCGATGAGCTTGCCCACATCGACATGAACCGTGTGGCGGTCTGTTTTTGCCAGGCTCGCAAGCGGGTGAGGCACGGCATCTTCGCCTCGCTTACCCCGCTTCGCTTTCAGGGCGGGCAAACGACGACCGTTCGCCGCGGCCGAACGATGGCGATCCAGCGAATGCTTGATCGCGAAGGCCGGGAGATGCTCTACCTCTTGAGCTTTTACGTGCCGCGGTTTCTCGATCTGGATTTGCGCGAGAAGTTGATCACCATCGTGCATGAACTCTGGCACATTAGCCCCCATTTCAACGGCGACATCCGCCGTCACGAAGGCCGGTGCTATGCCCACACCGGCTCGCAGAAACAGTACGACGCGGCAATGGACGTCATCGCCCAGCGGTGGCTAGCCGAGGAGCCACCGGAGCACCTGTGGGGCTTTCTGGCATCATCGTTCGACGATCTTTTGGTCCGGCACGGCCGAATTGTCGGAATCAAGGTCCGCCGCCCGCGTCTGATCCCGCTTCCCGGTCGCTGACCGTTGCCAGGGGGCCGGTGGCGGAGTAGAAGAATAATAGGGGCCGCGCGGCCGCAATTCTCCTGGATTCTGTTTGTTTCGACGCCATGCCACTGTACGCCTACGAAGCGGTCACCGGCGACGATTCGCCCGGCGAACAGTTTGAGATTTTTCAGAAAATGAGCGATCCGCCGCTCACCGTGCATCCCGAAACGGGGCAGCCGATCCGCCGCGTCTTCACCGCGCCGGCAGTGGGGGGCAAGTGGTCCGATTCGGCCATGGCCAAGAGCGTCGCCGACGACAAGAAGCTCGACCGCCTCGGTTTCACGAAGTACGTGAAGTCAGGCGACGGCACGTACGAGAAACGGGCCGGCAAAGGGCCCGATGTGATCAGCCGCGATGCAGCGCTAGGGCCGGGCGACCTTTAGGCGACGCGCGCTGCAGCGTCGGACCGACGGCTTCCCCCTTCCACTGAAACTCTTCGACTATAACGTGCCTACTGAAACCTTTCTTGCCCCAGGTCGCGTCTCAGGGCGCGTTTTTGAGCATCTCTGCCGTATTTGTCGGTGATCGCTTGCCAGGTGGTCGCTGCCTGAGCTAGGGCTTCCTCCGCGGTTTGATCGCGCCGGAGTGCGCTTTCGACGGCTTCGTCCAACGCGGCCAGATACTCGTGCCGACCGGGAATCCGTAGCGAAATGTGTCGTCGCTCTCGCGATGTCGCCTGCTGAACCATTTCGCCGTATTTCCCTGCGGTCTCGGCATCGAGGCGTGCGGTCCAGCGGCGAGCATCGGGCAACTGTGAAGCTCGAAAGAGTGTTGTCGCGGAACTGGTCGGGCTGATCACGGGACTCACATCGCGGCTGGCAAGCCAGCCGACAACGTTCTGCGCACCTTGCGGATCGCTCGACGAAGTGGTAACCGCCGCGAGCCGCCCAGCAACCGCCAGGAGCGAGACCGTCGGCTGTTCCCCCATCTCCCGCGGTTCCCATTGCACCCGGGCAAAGTCATACACGTCGTGAGATCCCGGAGTCAGCGCGAACCCCAACTGCACAGCGTAGGGCGGATCGCTTGTTGGGCCCGGAGCCGGCCAGCAAAGTCCCATCGCCGCCTCCCCAGCACCAAGAGCGTCCATCACTTGGCTGGGAGTGGGCCGGGACGGGTGACTGGTCGCACCCGCGTCCTCCCCAGATTCGCTCTCGCCGCCCATCGCAGGGAATGATAACTGGTGGACAGCCGTCATCTGCTTGAGCGCCTTCACATAGGGAGGCGTCGTAATCAGTGGTTCGAGGGTCGAATAGTGCAGCAGCGGCGAGACCTGGTCGCGATGCGTCACATACGGCGCAGCGCGGGCGAGCAGCATTTGCCCCGCCCAGCCGGGCGCGAGTGGCTCAATCGCGGGGACTAGCGACGTTTCGCTACGCTTGCTAGCGAGCGCCTTGGCAACCTGCTCGTATTCGTCCCAGGTCTGTGGGGGAGTGAGGCCGAGTTGGTCGAAAATGTCGGAGCGATAAACGACCAGCAACTGCGGCGACCCAAGGGGTGCTGCGAAGGTCCGATTCCCCCACCCCACATCGCGCAGTCGGACCTGATCGAAGATGTCCCGGCGATCATACTCTTCCGTAGCAAACGCTTCGTCCTCAAGCGGCAGAATCAGCCCGCGCTCGGCCAACGAACCGATGTCGCCGACCGCAAAAACGACAATGTCGCCGGGGAGCCGATTTGCCGCCATGAGCCGCTGGCTCGTGTAATTCTCGACGGTGAGTTCCCCTTCGGTTCGGGAACGCCACTCGCGAGCGATTGCTTCGCCAAGGGCCGGATCATCGACGACCAGCACTTTAAGCGGTTCTACGGGGCGACTGTCCGCTGCCGGCTTGCCTCCCTTGGTGGCGGGGGAATCGGCAGGGCAGCCAACCAACACGGGAAACAACAGTGCGCAAGCGAATCGCAAAAAAGTGGGGCGGAACATGATCGTTGTACGGTACTTGTGTTCCCCGGGTTCGCCAGCCAAAAGGCTGAATTCTAGCACTTGCGAGGTGTGCTGTCGGCGACCCGGAGGTGCAGGGTTGCGTATGGAGTGAAGCCGAGTACCGCCCTCGGCGGCCTGCGTATTGAGGGGGCCCTGAAATTGTCGGCGCAGCCTGCAATTGCGGTGCCCAACGATCAAACCGAGTTACCGCGCGCAGGACGAAAGCCACTTTAGACCTTGCGCGGCCGCACCGATTGTGCCAGCCGCCGTCCCGAACCATTTGACCGCCCAGGCTGTCCACGCCAGAATGCCCGGCTGATCGGCCCTGAAAACTACCGA
>JALORD010000511.1 GCA_025459145.1 Pirellulaceae bacterium
GCCGTCCCACGGGGAGCGGCACCTCGGGCGTCGGAGTGCTCATCGGCCATTCACAAAGCAAGCTCAATCAGCCCGATCCGCCGATTGCCTGGAATGTCGATCGCCTGGGGTGCGGCGAAGGGTTTAGCAGCCTGCATGCCGGCGGTGCGCAGTTTGTCGCGGCCGATGGCGCGGTTCGCTTTGTCGCCGACACGATCGATCATCGCTGGTACGCCGCCAATGGTCCCGGCACCAACGGGACCGAAGCCGACTCGCGCGATCCGTCGAACGGTATCTACCAGCGGCTCCTGTCGCGCAATGACGGGCTAGTCGTGAGTGGCGACTAGTGCGGCTGTTCAGCCCACCAATTGACGACGCCTGCAAAACGGAAATACGAAAGGAACAGAACCATGCGATTCTGGAAACGATTAACTCCCCGTCGCGGACGGACGACTTTGCTGACCGCCGGTGCCGTTTTGCCGGCGATGTTGCTGGCTGCCGGATGCGGCGACAACTCGGGGCTTAGCCAGGTCCGCGGGCGCGTCACGCTCGACGGACAGCCGCTGGCCGATGCGACGGTGCTGTTCACGCCGGTTGAAGGCGGCTCTACCTCGATCGGCAAAACCGATAGCTCCGGCGAATACTCGCTGGCCTACTCGCCCAACAAGTGGGGCGCGGAGCCGGGACCGCACCAGGTTTGGATCAGCACGGCCAGCAGCGGCGACGCCGACAGCGACCCGCCGCTGGCTCCCACGATCGAACGGGTGCCGCAGCACTATCGCGACCGGCCAGGAATCACGGTCGAGGTAACCCCTGGTCGGAACGAGCACGACTTCCCGCTGGAGACTGCAGCGCTCCCCCCGGCACATCGCAAGTTCTAAACTCGACCCATGCGGCCGAGATGAACGCTGGCGAATATCGCAGTTGTAACGGCCGCCGCCCGCCCAAAACCGCGGCGGCTGGTGGATCGTCTAGGTCCACAGATTTCTGGCCTTCGATCGTTTCCGAAAAGTGAACAACCATGAAACGCCTGACGATTTGTCTCGTAGCTCTTTCGCTGGGTATCGTCTGTTCCGCCGCTCGGGCCGACTATTCGGTCAAAAACCACGGTTCGTGGCCGGCCGATTGGCCGCAGGAGCTCGAGCCCTTGCGGAAGCGGGCGCAGACGCTCGAGGGGCCGCTCGTGCCGAACTTGCACTATGCGATTCCGTTTAGCACGCGGGAAGAGTTCGAAGCGGCCTGGCCGCATTTGCTGAAAGTCCGCACGCCGGGAGCGCCGATCGTCCTGCGGCGCGGGCCCAGCTTTTGGCTCGGCAAGGAAGCGGCTGCGGGCGTGGTCGTCCACACGCCGCCCACCGGCGTGGCTCCGCCCGCCGACGCGAAGTCCGTCGGCAACCGAACGGAAAGGACGATCTACCTCGAGCTCATCGTTGACGGCCAGATCGTCGACTTGAACCGCATCCGACTCCCCCCCGACACGCCAATCGTCGACCAGCGGTTTGGGGACGAAGGGGCGAACTGAGCGCGGCAGCGCATCGATGGGAGGTCTGCAGCGCCGAGACGCGTGGCCAGTTTGCAATCGGCCGCCGGCGAGCATTAAATTCGAGGCAAGCGGGCGGAGCAGTAAACTCTTGAAGGCAGTCCGCCGCTGATGGCTCCCTGGCCGATTTCATCCATGCGCCTGGAAATCACCATTTGTTTTTGGCTCACGATCGCCATCGGACTGTTCTGCCTAATGCTCGCCGTTGTTACATCGCCCGACATCCTTTCGCATTTCCAGCTCGACAGCGTGTTATCACCCGCCGAGCTTGAGAACGTGGATTTGCGCAAGCGAATGTCGGCGGTCTTAAAAGGGAGTAACAGCCGGCAGAACCTTTTTTGGTTCGTCGTTGGCTTGGCCAACATCAGCGTTGGGGCATTTGGTCTCTATTCGAGTCGTACAGCGGCAAATCGTGACTGGACATCGCCAGTCGGCGAGAAGTAAACGCAATGCACGATGACGCGAACAATAACCCGTGGCAGAGAACGTGGATTCTGCTCTGTGCATTGGCGGGCAGTGCTCAGGTCGTTGGGGCAGCGGGCGGGTGGCAACGACGGCACGGTGCCGGCTCCTCCCGTGTGGCACTGACCTGTCAGTGAGAAGCGGGTACTCGCCGTCCATGTCGAGGACGGCTGCAAGTTGTCTTTTGGCAGCAGGTTGACCTGCCAACCAGCGTGTCCGTTTTCGAGGGACTCGGGCTGCAGCCATCCTCGCAACCTGGTGGCGAGGATGGACCGGCTGGATTGCGGCGGATCGTCCTTCCAGAAGTCGGCGGGCGACCGTGCTGGGCATGACGTCGTCTGTTCGAAGAATTGCGCTGAAGAGTCCGTGCCACACCGTCGGCCGCCGCTGCCCGCATGGCAGCAAGTTGTTGGCAGATGGGGAGTTGCGCGCTGTGGTGCGGAGTGCGGATGGGCGGGTCGCTGGGGCGCGAAAATTGTTTGGGTTGTTACAAAGATTTATAAGTCGTTAACTACCAGGTCCTTGTGGCGATTGTGGCAGCCGGCGGGGGAGAGGGTGTGGTATACTCTGGGCCTTGCCGGGAGCGAGTCTGTGACGCCTTCGGCGTGGTTCTCGGACCCCGCCGATTCGTGGACCGCGGGTCTCGATCCATGCAGGACTCGAACCGCGCAACTCTGGTTTCGCAGTCAGTAAGAACTACGGCTGTGGGCGTGGCCAGTGACGCGCGGTTGATCTTTGATCTTTGGCAATCTGGTAGCTGTGTGATCTGGAAGCTGGCAATCTGGCTTCGAGTCGCAGACTCGCGCGGCGTGGCCGTTGAGGTGAACGTTCTGTTAAATATTCGTCCGCGGCTGAGCGCGAATTGAAGCCGCAAGGTCTGAACTCACAAGGACTTCAGCGAACTGCGCGATTTTCTGTACGCGGCCCAAGCGTTCAAGTATTCAGTGGCTCGGAGCGGTCGGGAGCGGCCGATTCGGAGTCGCGCGACCTGCCTGGGGACCCGCGCCCCACCTGGCCGTTGAGGTGAACGTTTTGTTTAATGTGCTTCCGCGACTGAAGCTGTAAGTCCTGAAATTGCAAGGACTTCGGCGAACTGTTCAATCCGGCGCACGCAGCCGGGCGTTCAAGTATTCAGTGGGTCGGAGCAGCCGCGGGCCCCGCATGGGTCGTCTTGTACGGCGACCCGCTGTTGCTGCCCTGTCCTCCGACGGCGTCGGAGGACCACTTTGCTCAGGAGAAATTGTGCTCGACCAGCTCCGATTCGAATTCCACGCGGCTAGCCAGCCGTGAGACGTGCGGCTGGGGAGCGCCGTTATTGCGGTGGTGGTCGCTGGCGGTGCCGATCACTTGCGGGCCGACCGGCGGTTCGCCCGCGACGTGCCGCAGGTCGATCGTCAGCGGCGACTCGGCGTAGCGGATTTCCGGCGGAACGGTGATCGGTCCTGGCGTGTGGCCGATCGTGAAGAAGCGAGCCAGCCGGCGGCCTTCGGCCTCGTTGGCGTTGACCGGAAACGTTTCGTGAGCCCGGCCGCCGGGGTGCGAGACGTGGTACTGACAGCCGCCAAGCGAGCGGCCGAGCCACTTATCGAGGATGTCGAACACGAGCGGGGTGTGGACGCCGATCGTGGGATGCAGACAGCTGGGCGGCTGCCAGGCTCGGTACCGCACGCCAGCGACGAACTCGCCGTTGGTGCCGGTGGGATGGAGCGGGACGCGGCGGCCGTTGACGGTGACGATGTGCCGAGAATCGGTGAGGCCGCTGACCTTGACCTGCAGCCGCTCGACCGACGAATCGACATAGCGGGCAGTGCCACCCTGAGCCGCTTCTTCGCCGAGGAC
>JALORD010000512.1 GCA_025459145.1 Pirellulaceae bacterium
CGGCCCGTTCCCAACACGGCCCACGTTGGGATGAGCACGAGCCACACGATCGGTACGCTGTCGCGCAGAGCCAGCGCAAGCCAGGCATTGCTATCGCGGAACCAGGTCGCCACGCCGATCGCGTGCAATGACGCCACTCCCGCCAAGACGGCCCAGTCCAACCGCCGGCTGAGTCGGTGTTGATCCACGACGTTCCTCCGATCAAGGCGGCAGCGATAGGAGGGTTAGCGAACGCAAGCCCCCGAATAACGCTCAGAATAGCGACTGCCAGGAACCTAGACGAACCAGCCGCCGCGATTGTTTCCTCTATAATGGGGCGGGCTAGCGGGTTTTTACGTTCGGTCGGCTGGCCGCGACATCTCCCCACCATGTTCCAAATCAAGATCTGCGGAATCACGACGGTTGAAGACGCCCTGCTCGCGGCCGAGGCGGGAGCCGACGCGATTGGGCTGAATTTCTATGCCCAGAGTCCCCGCTGTGTGTCGCCGGAGGGAGCCCAAGAGATCGGCCGCGGCATTACTTCCGGCTGGGGCGTGCAACTGCACGGCGACGAACCGCCGGCGGCGATTCGAGACGTCCGCCATTTGACAAAGACACCGGTTGTGCGCGCCTTTCGGTGTCGAGGCAGTAATCTGGCCGATGTGGCCGGCTACCTCGCCGAGTGCCGGAATCTGGATGCGATGCCCGACGCAATCCTGCTCGACGCCTTCGCCCCGGGCAGTTACGGCGGAACGGGGCACGTCGTCGATTGGCCGGTCGTCGGCAGTCGCGGTGAACAGCTATTCGGCCTGCCGCTGATCCTCGCCGGCGGCTTAACGCCGGACAACGTCGCCCAAGCCATCGCCACAGCCCGACCCAACGCGGTCGACGTCGCCAGCGGTGTCGAGTCTTCGCCGGGAAAGAAGGACCCAGCCAAGGTCCGGGCGTTCGTCGCCGCGGCCAAGGCGGCGTTTACTGAATCTGCCCGAGGGGATTAAGCGATCTTCGCTCTGGGAGGGGCGTTCATGCCGGGAAGTGAATATACTGTACAAAAGTTTTAAATCCGACTGCCCTACCGTCTGCCGCTTAATCGGTTTACGATTTTGCGGTCAGGGTTTGTAGATCATTGTCCAGACGAGCATGCCTCGCGGAATCCAAAGCACCTGTGTGCCGCCGCGGGGCTAGCGCTCGCTCTGCCATTTTGTGAGGAGTTTGCCTGTGTCCACCGTTACCGAGAAGCGATTGCCCTACAAGGTGAAGGACATGTCGCTGGCCGAACTCGGCCGCAAGAAGATCATGCTGGCCGAAAACGAAATGCCCGGCCTCATGTCCCTCCGAAAGAAGTACGGGCCGTCGAAGCCGCTCACCGGAGCCCGCATCGCCGGCTGTCTGCACATGACCGTCGAAACGGCCGTGCTGATCGAAACCCTGATCGAACTCGGGGCCCAGGTCACTTGGAGCTCGTGCAACATCTTCAGCACGCAGGACGAAGCGGCCGCCGCGATCGCCGCGAAGGACATTCCGGTCTACGCCTGGAAGGGAATGACCAACGAAGAGTTCGATTGGTGCATCGAGCAGACGCTGTTCTTCCCCGATGGACAGCCGCTGAACCTGATCCTCGACGACGGCGGCGACCTGACGAACATGGTGTTCGACAAGTACCCGGAACTGATCTCGGGGATCAAAGGCCTCTCGGAAGAAACGACGACCGGCGTCCATCGCCTGGCCCAGCGGCTCGAAGCGGGGACGCTCAAGCTGCCGGCGATCAATGTGAACGACTCGGTCACCAAGAGCAAGTTCGACAACCTCTACGGCTGTCGCGAATCGCTGGCCGACGGCATCAAGCGGGCGACCGACGTGATGATCGCCGGCAAGGTGGCGGTTGTCGCCGGCTATGGCGACGTGGGGAAGGGCTGTGCCCACAGCCTGCGGAGCTATGGCGCCCGCGTGCTGGTGACGGAGATCGATCCGATCAACGCCCTGCAGGCGGCGATGGAAGGTTTCGAAGTCACGACGATGGAAGATGCCGCCTCGCAGGGAAACCTGTTCGTCACGACGACCGGCTGCTGCGACATCATCCGCCCCGAGCACATGGTGCAGATGAAGAACGACGCGATCATCTGCAACATCGGCCACTTCGACAT
Source organism: Pirellulaceae bacterium (assembly GCA_025459145.1). Lineage (GTDB taxonomy): Bacteria > Planctomycetota > Planctomycetia > Pirellulales > Pirellulaceae > CAYLLN01. The sequence continues at coordinate 2,124 of JALORD010000512.1, forward strand.
CGAGATCGATGTCGCCTGGCTCGAAGGGCAGGTGAAGGCGGGCAAGGCGAAGAAAGTGAACATCAAGCCGAGCGATCTGGGCGCCGTCGATCGCTACACGTTTAGCGACACCGGCCGCAGCGTGCTGCTCCTGGCACAGGGCCGATTGGTCAACCTGGGTTGTGCGACCGGGCACCCGGCGTTCGTCATGAGCAACAGCTTCACGAACCAGGTCCTCGCGCAGCTCGAACTGTGGCAGAACAGCGACAACTACGAGATCGGCCTCTATCGCCTGCCGAAGAAGCTCGACGAAGAAGTCGCCCGGCTGCACCTCGAGCACATCGGCGTGAAGCTCACGAAGATGACCGCCAAGCAGTCAGAATACCTGGGCATCCCGATCGAAGGCCCGTATAAGCCGGAGCATTACCGGTACTAAAGACCGGCTATGTGCCGCGCAATACGAGGATGTGCCGAGTTGGCACATCCTCGGGCAATCGACTGAATCGCGCACCCCTCTTGATGGCGGTGTTGGCAATGGATAAACAATTGCCGACACGTCTCGTTTGGTTACTCGGCCTTGGAGGGGAAATGCCATGCTTCAGCGCACCAGCCCACTTTTTTGCCTGTTGGTTCTCTCGCTGGCGGGATGCGGCACCAATCCTCCAGCCGCGCCTGCTCCGGTCGCCAACAACAGCGCTCCGCCGGCGCCTCCTCCGCCCCCCGGCGCGGCGTCCCCTGCGGGCGGATCGGCAGTGCCCGCCCCATCGATCGGTAAAGCGCCGATTCCTCAGCTAGAGCCGTACTGGGGCCAGAACTTTTTGGTTCTCGTGTTCGCGCCCTCGGCCGACCATTCCGGATTCAAGAAGGTGCAGGCCGACTGGCAAGCCAAGCAGACCGACTCGACGGGAAAGCCGATCGTGTTCGTGCAGCTCTTTGGCGGCGGCGGTGCGTCGTCTCCCACAGGGAGCATCAGCGGCGGCGAGGCGCTGTCGGGCGAAGCGGCCAGCAACCTGTGGGACGTTTACGGAGCCTCGCCGACGGTGACGGGGGCGTATCTGGTGGGCAAGGACGGGAAGACGATCCTCAACGCCCGCCAGGGAGGCGACATCGACCTCGCGGGTGCGCTCGCGCCGCTCTAGTTCGGGTCGGCGACCGCCATGGTGCGGGAGTTCGCGGCGCTGGGGCGAATCTTCGCGGCAACTCTCCCCCTGCTGCCACAGGGGCGTGAGAAGTAGAATCGCCGTGTCCAGCAGCCTGCCCGGATCTTTTGTTCCGGGCGTCGACCTCCGACTTCCGATCTCTGACTTCCGACCGCCGGCCGCCACCCATGCCCACGATCCAACCCTTCCGCGGACTTCGCTACGACCTGGGCCATGTCGGCTCGCTCTCGGATGTCGTCACGCCTCCTTACGACGTGATCTCGCCCGCGTTTCAGGAGGAGCTGTACAAAAAGCATCCGGCGAACTTTATTCGCCTCGAGCTGAATCGCGACGAGCCGGGGGACACCGAGCAGTCGAACAAGTACACCCGGGCGGCCAAGTTCCTGAAGCAATGGCGGCAGGAAGGGGTGCTGCAGCTCGACCCCGATCCGGCGCTGTACGTCTATCACCAGACGTTCGAGCACGAAGGGCGGATGGTCACCCGCCGGGGCTTTATGGGACGCATCCGGCTCGAGCGGTTCGGCGAGGGAAAAATCTTCCCGCACGAACAGACGCACTCCGGCCCCAAAGCCGACCGGCTGAATCTCACGAAGGCCTGCAAGGCGAACCTGAGCCAGATCTTTGGCCTCTATCCCGATCCGACAAACGAGGCCCAGAACCGGCTCGAAGAGGCAATCGCCGATTCGACGCCCCGCGAAGCGGCCGACCACCTGGGCGTGATCCATCGGATGTGGCCGGTCACCGATGGGAAGGTCCTCGGGGAAGTGGCCGCATTGCTCGATCCCAAGCCGATGTTTGTCGCCGACGGGCATCATCGCTACGAGACGGCCTGCAACTACCGCGACTGGCTCGCCGAGCA
>JALORD010000513.1 GCA_025459145.1 Pirellulaceae bacterium
TCGTCCGGCTCGACCTTCCGCCGCAGGGCCGTCCCCAGTTGCCGCTCGATAAAGGCCATCAACTGGGGTCGATGCGCCTCGATAAACGCCGCCAGGGCAGCCGTATCGTGGGCGCGGATTTTCGGCAGCAGGTCGTCGCTGGACATGGGAGCCTCGGGCGGCTGGTGAAATCGCGGATGATGCCTTCCGGCGAGAAAAGGTTCCGATTGTTACACGCGGCCCAGATCGAAATACCAAGCCAGCCGTCGCGTAGTGTAGTCAATTGGCCCCCCGTCCACTACAACGAATTCGCTTTCAAGCTCTCTCACAACGATCTGCCAACGGCCATTTCTCCGGGGAAATCGCGGTTCTGGTTTTGTCTCTTACCCATTGGTCTGAGAACGGCCCCATGCACCCCAGTCACTCCACCGCGACAGCCACCTCCGGTTGGGACGACCTGGCGCGGCGGCTGGAGCGGTTCCTCGACGGCTGGGAATCGGGGACGGAACCTCCGCTCGACGAGTGTCTGCCGGAAGGTCCGCCGCCGCACCGCCGGCTGGTGCTGGTCGAATTGATCAAGGTCGACCTCGAACAGCGGGCCACGCGCGACAAGCTCCGCGCGCTGGAAGACTATGTTCGCGAGTTTCCCGAACTCCTCGAACAGGGCGAGCCCCCCTGCGACCTGATCTACGAAGAGTTCCACATCCTCCGTTCGATCGGCAAGGAAGTTGCGCTCACCGAATACTGCCAGCGGTTTCCGAAAGCGGCCGAGGCATTGAAGCGGCTGGTCGGCACGCAGAACACCTTCAGCACGCAGATTTGCTCGCCGCCGCGGAAGATTGAGGGGCTCGCCCCCGGGCAGCGGCTTGACGATTTTGATCTGCAGATCGAGCTCGGCCGCGGATCGTTTGGCAGCGTCTATCTCGCCCGGCAGGTTTCAATCCAGCGGATGGTGGCCCTCAAGGTTTCGGCCGACAAGGGGAGCGAGACCGAGACGCTTAGCCGGTTCGACCATCCGAACATCGTGCGGGTCTTCGACCAGAAGCGAATTCCCGAGAAGAAGCTGCTGCTCATCTACATGATGTTCGCCCCCGGCGGCACCTTGAGCGACGTCGTCCGCCGGGTTTATGAGACGCCGGTCCACAGCCGCAACGGCTCGATCCTGGTCAAGGCCGTGGGAGCGGCGCTCGCCAAGACGGGCATTTTTCCGCTCGACGACTCTTCCTCGTGGGCCCGGCGGACGGCGGCCGCGGAGTGGCCCGACACGGTCTGTCGACTGGGAATGCAATTGGCCCTGGCGCTCGACCATGCCCATCGGCAGGGCGTCCTCCACCGGGACGTGAAGCCGGCCAACGTGCTACTGACGCACTCCGGCGCGCCGCAACTGGCCGATTTCAACATCAGCTTCAATTCGCAGCGGCAAGGCGCCACCGCCGCGGCCTATTTCGGCGGCAGCCTGGCGTACATGTCGCCCGAACAGCTCGAGGCGTGCAATCCCAACCATCCGCGGAAGCCTGAAGAGCTCGATGGCCGGAGCGATCTTTACGCGCTCGGCGTCGTCCTGTGGGAACTCTTGCACGGGGCCCGGCCGTTTCCCGATGTCGACATGACCGCCGGCTGGGTGCCGACGCTCGAGAAAATGGTCGCCGCGCGGCGGGAGACGCCGCCCTGGCGGGCCGAACCGCCGACGGGCCCCGTCGATACGCGGCTCGAAAAGGTGCTCTTCAATCTGCTCTCGCCCGACCGGGAGAAGCGGCATCTTGACGGGGCGACGCTGGCCCGCGAACTGGCCTTGGCGACGAGCCCGCGGGCCTGGGATCTCGTGCACGACCTGCAAAGCGGCTGGTGCAAGTGGGCAGTGGAGTGGCCGATTGTGGCGCTAGTGCTCGTGAACCTGACGCCGTATGCCGCCGCGGGGGCGTTCAACTGGTGGTACAACTGGATCGGTTTCATCAAGCCGCATGCCGAGCTGCACACGGCATTCGATCGGACGGCGCTCGCCGTCAACGGCACACTTTATCCGATCGGAATCGTCGCGGTCCTCTGGCTTGTGCGGAGTCTGCTGTTCGCCCTGTGGCGGATTTCTCGCGGCGAAGAGGTCAGCGACGACGAGCGGCGGGCCGCGCGGCGGACGAGTATGCTCGCGGGTCATTTCGTGGCGGGTGTGGGGCTTGTGCTCTGGCTGCTGGCAGGCTTCGCGTTCCCCGTAGTGCTCGATGCGTACCACCCCCGCGAGTTTCCTGCCTCGGGCTGGATCCATTTTCCCGTGTCGATGTTTATCAGCGGGCTCATTTCGTTCTGTTTCCCGTTTTTGGCGACGACTTGGCTGTCGATCCGCGTGTTTTTCCCAACGCTCCTCGGGAATGCGAATCTCTACAGCCGCGAACAGAAGCAGCTGTCGCGGCTGTCGTGGTGGGCCGGCTGGTATCAATTGCTGGCGATTGTGGTGCCGCTCATTGCCTTCGCGCTGATGCTGGTTGTGCCGCGCGATCCGCGGGTCGACGAAAGTACAATCCGGACGATCATGGTTTCGCTCATCGCGGCCTGCGGCCTGGGAGCGGTCGGGGCGTATTTCATCTGCAGCCGGATCCGCGGCGACCTGACGGCCCTCACGATCGCCACCCGCCCGGCCGACATGATCGGCACGCCGACGGATTCGGTGGAGGTCTATTAGTCATGTGGCAGTCAAACGCGCGGCAGTAGCGCGACTTTCCATCGCAGGTGTAGAGAACGCGCGACTTTTTCGGTCGCCATCATGGAGGCCTTTACGCAATGGTCCGGGCAATGGTCAGCCAGACAGCGGACAGAATTTCGCCGGCTATGGGGTAGTAGAAGGGAAACAGCGCGAGCGCCAGCAGGGCCGCCACAATCCGTTCGATCATCGACCCGCGGACGACAAGCAAGCATTGCGACACCGCGGCGAGCACGAGTGCGACGTAGGCGATGTATTCGACGACCGCATAGGCTGTCGTCGCATTTTCGCCCCATACCTTGTCGAACAACCCCACACAGACGAGCAGCGACACGCCACCCCAAACGGCTGTCGTCGCAACGGCGGCCACCACCAGCGTGCCGAGGTTCGAGATTATTGGGTTCGCCAGTTTGGCCTGACTCCGGATCGGCATCGAATGACTGGATTTGAGTTCCACGCTCGAATTATCTTGTTCGACTTTAGACGGCCGGTTTCAGCTCTCTGCCGGTGCCGTTAGCATAATACTCGCATCGACCGTTTGTCTTCCTTATCTCGCCGAGCCATCGTCATGAGTTCCTGGCCGCCCCCGCCAGCCAATCAATCGCCCTATGCTTCCAGTGCTCCGGATCCGTATGGTCCGCCGCCGCGGAAGTCGTCGCTGTTGTGGCTGTGGATTCTGCTGGGCGTCGGCGGGATTGGGATCCTCGTCTGTTGCGGCGGACTGGTTGCCGTGGGGGCGTTTGGGCTGAATGTCATGTCGGCCGAAGTGGCCGACCAGGTGCGCGACGTGCCGGCCTTTCGTGAGCACATCGGGGAGCTCGAAAGCCTCGACGTCGATTTGGTCGCCTCCTCGGCCAAAGGGGACGACGAGACGTTTGTCTACAACGCCAAGGGGACCAAGGGGACTGGCGTTTTGACCGTCAAGCAGATCACCGACGACGATTTCAACGAAGTGATTGAAGAAGCGATGCTGCGCCTTCCCGACGGCCGCGAGGTGCAGATCCTCCCTTGATGACGGCCTGCGATCATCCCGAGCGATCCGCGAATGACCACTCCCGCACTCCCCGAAGCGTTCCTTGAAAAGTGTACGCCGCAGGAGCGGTCTGACGTGGAGTCGTGGTGGCGCACTCTAAGCGAG
>JALORD010000098.1 GCA_025459145.1 Pirellulaceae bacterium
CCGAAGTAGAGCAGCGCGCCCCCCTCGCGTTCGTCCTCGCCCGCCATCGTGTAGATGAACCGGCGACCGTCGATCTCGCGAAGCGGCTCGGCCGGCGGCGGCATGTCCTTCCAGACGCTGGCGTCGTTCCACCAGGTAATCACCGGCCCGATGTGCAGGTCTTCGGCGCGCATCAGGAGGTCCATGTCTTCCGGCGCCCGGTGGATGTGCAAGTCGCCCGACCACCAGCCTTCCTTCTTCATGTCGACAAACCGGCTCATCGAGACAGACTTCGTATCGGTCGCGCCGCGGTCGATTTGGAAATAGCCAGTTTGTATGCGGTACTCCGGCCCCGTCTCGAGTTCGAACGTATACATGCCGGTATTCAGTTCCAGTACGATCACGCCGTTAAACACAAAGTGATCTTTCCAGAACGGCACCTTGGGAGGCTTCACCGGTTTCCCCTTGGCGTCCTTCAGATGCATCCGCGCGGCGAGCGGCTGTCCCGATTCGGCATCCACAACGCGGACTTCAAGTTCACCGGTCGCTGCCGCGGCCGCGGCAGTCAGCCCAAGCAAAATCGTTGCGGCGGCAAGCATAGTATTGATGCGCAGCATCGGGCGTGATCCTGGCGGTTCTTAAGAGTCGAGAAGGCCAAATGAATTTGGTCAAATTCCACTCTACCACGCCTCCAGCCGAGACAGCCCGCCTGATCGCCGATCGCGCCTAACGAAACGGGCTTCGGCGTCACAAATGCTGTTGCCTCAAACCTTTACGCCGCGGGGACCTCCTTCCCCTGCCAGCCCAGCACGGCAGGTTTTATACTTGCCCCATGGCTGTTATCGAGATCGAGCACCTTGCCAAGTCCTACCGGGTCTACCAGAAGCGCGAGGGGCTGCTCGCCTCGATCCAGGGGCTGTTTCGCCGCGAGTATCGCGAAGTCCAAGCGGTTCGCGATATCAGCCTCTCTGTTGAGAAGGGAGAATTCGTGGCCTTCCTGGGCCCCAACGGGGCGGGAAAAACTACGACACTCAAGCTACTCTCCGGCGTAATCTATCCCTCGAGCGGCACGGCCCAGGTGATGGGGCACATTCCCTGGAAACGCGAGATTGCCTACCGTCGCCGATTTGCACTGGTGATGGGGCAAAAGAACCAGCTCTGGTGGGATTTGCCGGCCCTCGAGTCGTTTCGCCTGCACCAACAAATCTATCGGATCGACCCAGCCGACTTTCAGGCCACGCTCGACGAACTGACCGAACTGCTCGACATCGGCAAACTCCTGCGGCAACCGGTGCGCGAGTTATCGCTCGGCGAGCGGATGAAAATGGAGCTGACCGCGGCCCTCTTGCACTCGCCGGAGGTGCTGTTTCTCGACGAACCGACGATCGGGCTCGATGTCGTGGCCCAGCATCGCATTCAGCAATTCCTCAAACAGTATCAGGAGCGGCGGCAGATCACGGTGCTGCTCACGAGCCATTACATGAAGGATGTCGCCGCGCTCTGCAAACGCGTGGTGATCATTACCGAGGGGGAAATCAAGTACGACGGTTCGCTCTCGGGAATCGTCGACCAGTTCAGCGGCCAGAAACTCGTCACGCTGCAGTTGGCCGACGGGCAACCGACGAGCGAATTCGCCCGCTACGGCACCGTGGTCAGCATCGAGCCTCCGAAGGTGAAGCTCCGGGTCGAGCGGGTGCAGGTCGCCAAGACGCTCGCCGCAATCCTGGCCCGGCACGCCGTCGAGGACGTCGTTGTTGAAGATCCGCCGCTTGAGGAAGTGATCGCGGCGCTCTTTTCGCAGATCAAAGCCGAGAGTGCCGAACAGCGTGTGAGCGTGTGAGGGCGTGGGTGATACGTTCAGGCAACGTCGGCGCGAGCGCTTCCACATCGCGTTGTAACGGTTCGTTGGGTTTTAGGGTCCCATCTTCCTTTCCCGAGTTTCTCGCGTCGCGCCCCGCCGCGTTCTAAACTTGGTGGTATTCCCCCCTTCACCCCGGGTGCCGCCATGATTCGATTTGCCTTTGGCCCGCTGTGTGTTGCTCTAGTGCTGGTTGCCTGGCTGCACTCGGCGGCCCGCGCCCAGGAAGTCCCCCCGGCGCCTCCCCTGCCTCCCGAGGCCGAGGTTTCGCCGCCGGCAGGTGATGAAGCCCCGAATCTGGTGATGGAACTGGGGGACCAGCGGTGGGACTTTATCGACGTCTTTACGGCATATCGGCCTGTCAAGGGAGCGCACAATCCGGCGACCAACATGACCGTTTGGACGCTCGAACTCGTAAAGCCGCTCGTTACCGGCGAGGCGCTCCTCCACGAATCGATCGACGGCTCGCCTTTTCGCCCAGTATTTCTCGATGAGGAAAAGATCGTCCTGCAATCGGACGCCGCCGTCCAGATCACGCCGGTCGCTGGCCAACCGGGCGATCGCCTGCGAATGACTGTGGAACTGCCGCCGGCCGAAATCATGAAAGACGTCCGCCACATTCGGATCGAACGGCGGACCCGGGTGGGATTCTAGTCGGCCCAAAGTGGGCGCCCGATGTCATCGGGGGCCTGCGATGCGCGAAGATCCTGCATCTTTTTCACAGCCGTGCGAATGAGCGCGCCGTCTCGCGCCAACGTCGCAAGGAATACAACTTCCTCGCGCAGGGCTGGCTGCTCCGAGGCCTGTGCAGCCTACTTTCGCTCCGCGCTAGATCGCCAGCGCCCGGTCGATTCGCGCCAGGCACGACTCCCGCCCCAGGATTGCCAGGCAGTCGTAGACGCCCGGGCCGACGCTCTTTCCGGTCGTGGCGACGCGGAGCGTGTGGACGATGTCGCCGATCTTGACTCCCTCCGCTTCCAGGAATTGCTTCAAAGCCGTTTCGAGCGGTCCGACGTCGAACGGCTCCACCGCGGCCAGCACCGGGCGGAACTTGGCGAGCAGTTCCTTCGACGCCTGCGGCGCGACCCGCTTGGCGAAATCCTTGTCGTCATACACGAGCTTGTCATCCGGCACAAAGAAGAAGTCGGCATAGGCCAGCACATCGCCCGTCGTCTTCAGCCGGTCGCCGCTCGCTTCGACAATCCGCGCGAGCTTTTCGCCCACTTCGCACGGCGTCGGATCGCCGATCAGCCCCGCTCGCTTGAGGAACGGCACCATCAGGGCCACTTTCTGCTTCGTCGGCAGCCGCTGAAACTGGCGGTCTTGGAACGACCAGAGCTTCTTAGGATCGAAACTGGCCGGCGACTTCGTGACTCGCTCGAGCGTGAAGTGCTGGATCATCTCCGCGCGCGTGAGGTCCTCGGTCTTGTCGTCGAGCGACCAGCCGAGCAGCATCAGGTAGTTGATCACCGCGTCGGGCAGGTAGCCCACCTCGCGATAGAAATCGACAATCACAGGGTTGAACGTATCCGCCTGGAAGGCCAGTCCCAGGCGCGACGCAATCTCGGCCCCATGGTCGTACTGTCGCTTGAATTCGGGATTCTTCAGATACTGCGCAATCTTGCGTTTGCTCAGCTTCTGCGAACTCCCCGGCTCGGCGACATACGGCAAATGCGCGTACACCGGCAGCGTGTAGCCGAGCGACTCCGCAATAAAGATCTGCCGCGGCGTGTTCGAGAGGTGCTCCACCGCCCGGATCACATGCGTGATTTTGAAATCGTCGTCGTCGACGACGCTCGCCAGGTGATAGAGGCAGGTGCCGTCGGCCCGTTGGATGACGTGATCCTGCTCCTTGTCCCAATCGAATTCGCATCGGCCGCGGACCGCGTCGTCGAAGACGCACTTCCCCTCGCGGGGCATTTTGAGCCGGACGACCTGCGTGCGTCCCTCGGCTGCGAACCGCGCTGCGTCGGCGTCGGACTCGGCCATCCACCGCCGGCTGTAGAGAAACGCCCGCTTCTCCTGTTCGGCCGTTTCGCGTTCAGCTTTCAGCTCGTCGGGAGTGGCAAAGTCGCGATACGCGAGCCCCTTTTCGAGCAGCACCTTCACGGCCGCCTGATAGCGGTCCAGGCGCTGCGACTGGAAATATGGCCCATACGGCCCGCGGCTCCCCTGGCCGTCATCGGTCGGACCTTCGTCCCAATCGAGCCCTAGCCACTTAAAGCCGTCGAGGATCGGCTGCAGGGCCTCGGCTACGTTCCGCCCGGCATCGGTATCATCGATCCGCAGGAGAAACTGTCCCCCGTGCTGACGAGCAAACAGCCAGTTGAACAGGGCCGTGCGGACCCCACCAATATGCAGGTATCCGGTCGGACTGGGGGCAAAGCGGGTGCGGACGGACATGGGGGAGAGACTAAGGCTAGGGCCGGGAGGCAAGGGAGGCGGCGGAGTTCGACGTCTGCAACAGGTGCCGAAGGGATCAATTTATCCGCCTCTGACGTTCGTCCCTAGCCCTGGCCCGACCCAAAGCTCCCGTCCGTCGGGCAGCAACGTAGACTTCTCCACCGGCAAATCGCTTCCCTGGAGCCGCCCGATGCACCGCCTCATACAGACCGAATGCCCCGACTGCCATGCCATGCTCGCCGAGCATGAGCGGCGGTGCGACAATTGCGGCTCGACGGCAATCGTCGACTTGCCATGGTTCGACCAGATCACCCGCGAACGCGGCTCGTGGCTCGTCGCGGGAGTCCTGGGGGCTGTCGTGGTTACCCTCCTCGTGATCGACAATCTCTTCGGCACCAGCCTCACGACCGATCTCGGGCAACTCTTCAAAGCGAAGCCCTAAAGCAGGTTTGCCCCAACGAGTCGGCAGACTGAATTTGCAGGAGTCCTGCAACGAGACGTTGCGGTAATCTAAGGGGAGCCCGCTACGCAGCCCGGCGTGTCCCTTCGCGACGGGCGAGTTTCTTCAGTCGGCGTCGTTCAGAGCGTGAGAGGCTGGAGTCCTCGTCGGAGTCTTCATCTACCTCGTCGTCGTCATCCACGGCTGTCTTGGCGGTGCTTTTTGCGATCGTCGCGGTGGCCTTTGACGAACTTCCGCTGGTCCCTCCGCCGAATGTTACGACTGGCTTGGCGGTCGACTTCTCACCGCTAGACTTCTCGGCAGCCGCGGTCGACTTAGCGGCGGGGCGCTCGTCGGCATCGTCTTGATCAGCCTTCACGACTTTCAACTTGGCCCGCGGCTTTTTGGCTGGCTTCTTCTTGTCAGGGTCGATATGTACTTTCAGTCGACCGCAGGCGTCGAGATAGACGTGCCGAGCATAGAGCGCGATAGCCGAAATCGTCGCTACGTGGGCGAGCAGTACCAACGACGAACTGACGACCGAATCGACCAGCGGTCCGGCCTGCGGAAGCATTTCGAGCGTAGCCAGCACCGCTAGCACGTACAGCAATCCAGCCACGCATAACGCGGCAAACGAGGGGAGCGAGCTCCACACCTCCAGCGCGAGCCGGATGGCTAGCGCCCCGAACAACAGGCCGTACGGCACGACCCAACTGATCGTACAGGCAGCGGCCAGGTTCTCCGGGGGCACTTGCCCGTGCGTGGCACTGGCAATCAAGAGCCCCAGCGCGTCGTGCAGTCCGGTAGCAGCATCGATGCTCGCCCAGACAAGTGCGGCCGCGATCCAGAACCAGATGCGATAGCGGCCCCGATAGTCGTCGACCCGGTGGGCCCGAATGCCGAGCGTCGTTACCGCAAGTCCCGCTCCGCCGGCAAACAAGATCGCCGCAAACCAGCTTCCCAAGTTGCCTCGCGCCGATAGATCGAGCGCAGCCAAGTATTCGTGGCCGGCCAGATACTCTCGGTTCACCACCGGAAGCGTGCGGGCATAAATGTGAATGCATTCGATCGCCGCGACAGACGTCACGAGGAGCAGGACGAACGCCACGGCCAAGAATGGCCGGACAGGAAGCAGATCCGCCACTCGCGGCTGCCGTTCGGCGAGCACTGCCGGGCTATAGGCGCGGACCGGACCCTTAGCCGAACCACTTCCACTGGAAGCAGTTTCGGCGTTCTCGGTGTCGGCAGGCTGGGCAAGCTCGTCCCTGAGCACGCGCCGCCGCCGCTCGTCGAGCTGGCCGCTGCGTCGAAAGTCCATTTTCGTCGCGATCGTGAGTTGATGTGCGCCGGCCCCGGAGAGATGTTGGCCGGCGTCCTAGGTCAATTCGGCAGGCCAAGGAGCCAAACTGCACTCTGCAAAGCGATGCCGAAATACCCGACCGCGGCGCATGAAACCTTGCGGCCTTGGCAAGCTGGCGCGTTAGCGGGAACCTTGCCGAGGGGTGCATGCGACCGGCTACGAGCGACCCGCACCCAGCGTCAGCCACAGTACCGCCATGCGGATGGCCAAGCCATTGGTCACCTGCTCGAGAATCACACTGTGCGGCCCGTCGGCGACGTCCGGCGTGATCTCGACGCCCCGATTGATGGGTCCCGGCGCCATGATCAGGATGTCGTCCTTGGCCCGCTCGATCCGTTCGCGGTTCATCGCATAAAGGAGCGCATATTCGCGGACCGAGGGGAATGGCCGTGTATGCTGGCGCTCGAATTGAATACGAAGCAGATTCAGCACATCGCAGCGGGGGAGAATCTCGTCCAGGTTGTACGCCACTTCGACCCCGAACTCTTCCCAGTGCCGCGAAACCAGCGTCGCGGGGCCGCAGACGATCACATGGGCCCCCAGCTTTTTCAGCCCCCAGATATTCGACCGGGCGGTCCGACTGTGGGCGATATCCCCCACCAGAGCGACGGTCAGCCCTTCCAGACTGCCGCGTCGCTGACGGATGGTCAGGATGTCGAGAAGTCCCTGGGTCGGGTGTTCGTGCGGACCATCGCCGCCGCTGATCACCGTGCATTGAAGGTTTTTGGCCAGTAGCAGCGGAGTTCCTGGCGTGCGATGGCGGATCACAACCGCGTCGATGTTCATCGCCTCGATCGTCTTGGCCGTATCGATGACGGTCTCCCCCTTCGAGACACTGCTTCCCGACGACGAAAACTCGATCGTATCGGCTCCCAGGCGGCGAGCGGCGAGAGAGAAGCTGTTCCGCGTGCGGGTGCTGTTCTCGAAGAACAAGTTGGCGACTGTCCGGCCTGTCAGGACCTGAATCTTGTGGCGGCAATTGTCCGTGGCGGCTCGAAAATCTTCGGCGGCGTCGAGAATGCACGTCAGTTCTTCAGCCGACAGGCTCTCGAGGTCGAGCAGGTGCCGGCGAGTCCAGACCGCGGGAATCTCGCGAAAGTCGGTGGTGGCAACGGACATGAGGGGCTCACTGGCGGAGGCTTGGTCGGTTAGTCTCGTTGCCCGCAGCCTCGTAGCGCGGTTGAGGCTGCCGGCGGAAATACAAAATTGCGGTGATTCTAACAGCGCGGCAAGGTGTCGCAAGAACGCGGAAAGGGCGGGCGAATCGGCTGCGACCGCTCACGCCCGCGGAGAACGGGTCGACGCGGGAATCGGAATTGGCGAATTCCACGTGCTACGCGTGGCCCAACCTCGGTTATAATCAGGGAGTTCGCGGCTCATCTTGGTGCACGTTCTTGCTTATGACCGCACCCGCTCAAATTGTCGTCGCTACGGCAGACGCCAACCGGCTGCGCGATTGGACGGCCGCCCTGTCGGCCGCTCGCTGCCATGTCCGTTCGGCCGACGAAATGAACGGCCACCACGAAGTCGATGTGGTGGTGACCGACGAGCCCCTCGCTTCGACGAGCCTGCTGCTGGACGAGGATCGCCTGGCCCGCGGTCAAATCGGCCTCGTGGCGGTGGGAAGGGCGACGCCAGCGGACGTCTCGCTTCCCGACGACTGCTCCCCCCGCGAGGTCCGCCTGGCCTGTCTGCTCCTGGCCGAGATCGTTCGCCTCCGCCGGCAGCGCGAAGCCTCGCGCCGCAAGGAGAAGGTGCTGGCCCACCTGGCGATGAGCGATCCGCTCACCGGCCTGCCTAATCGGCGGGCGTGGGAGCAATTGCTGCATGATCGGCTCATCGCCGAAGTGCCGCGGCAGTGGTGCGCCCTCGTGCTGCTCGACATCGATGAGTTCAAGCATCTCAACGACGAGGCAGGATTTCTGGCGGGTGACGAGTTTCTCAAAGACGTCGCGGCCCGCCTCAATAACGCGGTCCGCCGCCGCAATGCCGTGGCCCGCCTGGGCGGCGACGAATTCGCGATTCTGCTCGAGGGAATCGAAGCCGATCAAGTTCCGGCGATGGTCGAACAGATTCGCATACAGGCCGGCGGGGCGCGAGATGCCAAAGCCGCTCATGCCCTGACGCTCAGCGCCGGCTGGGTTGTCTTCTCGACGCCGTGTACCAAGGCCGACATTTCCAGCTTTATGCAGGCTGCCGATGCGAACCTGCGGGCGGCCAAGCAAGCCGGACGCAACTGCACTCGACCGGCGACATAACCAACCAAAGCAGGCTGCACAGGCCTCTGAGCACTCACTGTGGGCTGCTCAGGCTCTGAGCAGCCAGCCCCGCGCGAGGACGACATGTTCTCGCTGGGCAATTGCCGCGACAACTGAGGACCGCGTCTTCTCGCACTTCTGGCCTCCGACGGCGTCGGAGGCCCACTTTACTCCCCGCGCATCAGCCCGGCGATCTCGCGCTCATTGTCGCTCGCCGCGGCCGCCAACTGATCCGCGACCCGTTGCCTCCGCTCGGCCGGATGATTCTGGTTCAGCTTCCACTTCCCCTCCAGCCGGCGAATGGGAATCCGGAAGGCCACAATCTGGCGAGCCAACTGGGCGACAAACTCGGCCGGTTGATCCTCAAGACGCCAGGGCTTCGGTTGGCGGGCTTCAAAGTGGTTGACGGTACGCTGCAGCAGGTCAAGCACGCTCGGCTCATCGTCCACCACCTCGAGCGGACCATACGCATGCACGGCCACGTAATTCCACGTCGGCACCGTCCGCTCGGCCTGATACCAGGTGGGCGAGATGTACGCGTGCGGGCCCGAGAAGACAACGAGCACTTCCCGGGCCTGTTCCGAGCCGGCGGTTGCTTCTTCCCACTGCGAATTGGCCCGCGCGAAGTGTCCCCAGAGCGTTCCCTGCGGACCCGCCGCTCGATCGACGAGGAGCGGCAAGTGGCTGGCCATCAGGTCTCCCGAACCCGAGCTAACCAGCGTCGCAAAGCTGTAACGCTCCATTGCGGCATGCAACTCGGCCAGTTCAGTCACGGCAAATGACGAGGGAATGTACATACATACACTGGGTTTGAATGGTGAGCGGTTCGCTACACGACACCGCAGCAGCCCGCCATGTTCAGCCCGACTCTGCTGTCCGCCTGGACTGAATGACTGAACGCCTTTCGGGCTCCTCGCGACGGCGAGCGGCGTTCAGTGATGCCGCAAGTGCTTATCCAACAGCATCTTACGGCCGCGAGCCGAATTGAGCGCCGGGAGGCTATTAAACAAATCGTTCACCTCAAACGGCGTCAAAGTGGGCCGGCGAGACCCCTTCGCCGGCCGGCGGTGCCAAGGGACGATCCACTCCAGCGGCGTCACCCGTTCTCGCGAGTCAGCGCAGACACCAACCTTGCAGACGTATTTTCGCCCCATCAAGCCAGGCAAACTGTTTTCGAATTGTGAAAGAGCGCAGCGGCTGATTCGACGAACCTCGATCAGTCCAGGCCTTCGCCTGCCCAGCACTCGGTAGCGCGGCCGTAGGTCGAAGCCGCGCTTCGACAACTCTGCGTCGATTTGCAGCCCCGTAGACGATGCACGGCATCGTCCCCCGAACAGGAGCACGATCAGCCGCACGAACCAGCGCCTCGCCGAGTGTTTTCGCCGGGCTGCGAGTATACCACAACCTCCCCGCCCGGCCGGAGCCATTTTGGCCACAAAGATTGCTCGCACAACGACTTATGAAAAATCGCAAAAACCCAAACAATTTTTCGCCGGGGCGGGTCTCTTTGGCAATGACGCGGAAGTCCAAGTCCGCCAATGACTTTCGTCGCCCGCCGCCCCGGCCCAACTCGCCCCCCTCAAAGTGCCACGCGCGGTGCTGTGGGGAGAATTTCGGTTCACTCACTCGGGCGCCGCGAGCAGCTTGTAGCGGAAAATTCGCGGCCGTTAACTGGCCCTTAACGTGGCCACTGACTCCCCCTCGTATTAGCCAGCACATCCGGCCCGGTGTTTCCCAAATTTGCGGCAATTTTTCCGAAGATTCTGTCCAATTCCCCTTCTGCGACGCCGAAGATCGATTTACACTGACTAGCTTTCCTTACCGGAAAATTTCCCGCCAATACACGTTCCCGTCCCGGAGAGAGAAGAGATGCACGTTTATCGTATCGTTTGGGAGGACGAGCCCAAGGCTCGCGAGGTCGAGATCCTGGTCAATTACACGCTGGAAAGCGGCGTGGTGCAGGTCGGCGCCATTCGGCCGACCAAGGTGACCCTGTTCTCCGAACACACCCCCAAGCCGACCCGCGTCCTCCCCGTTCACACGGCCACCGGCGGCCGGCTCCTCACCGAGGCGTTCCTGGCTGCCCGGGCCACCGAGCAAACGCTCGAAGAAGAAATCCTCGCCGCCCACGCCCAGCGCGACGAAGCGATCGCGGCTGCCGTCTAAACCGCCGCCGCTTGCTTCCCTAGCAGACAACGAAAGCCGGTGACCCAAACGGTCCCCGGCTTTTTTCGTGCGCGGAGTGAACCGGTGGATGCAGTGGACTCGGTCGACGTGCTTCCTTCGATATTACGAGCATCACCACACTTAGGGGCGGGCATGGCAGGTGATTACCCCCCCTTGACAACTAAACAAAGTCGCATAGAAAGCCAAGCAACTCGCAGCCGCAGGAGCATTTTTATGCGCTCCGGTCTATCGCTGGTCGAAGTGATTGTCGTGATCGCGATTCTCGCGATCCTTGCTGCCGTGCTCCTCCCCGCTGTGCAGGCGGCCCGCGAAAGCGGGCGGCGGATGCGGTGCACGTCGAACTTGCGCCAGTTGGCGCTCGCCGTGCATCAGTACGAGGCGCAGCACGGGGCGTGTCCCCCCGGCGCATCGGCGAACGGCTATAGCTACCTGACGGCGCTTTTGCCCCATTTGGAGCAAGCGCCGCTATTGTCTTCGATCCTGGCGCAGGACACGGACCCTATTGGTCTGCCCGTCGAATTTGGGGAAATCAGGATCAATGCCTTCAAGTGCCCCAGTGACGGCGTGTCCATGGCTCGGCCTGCCGCAACGAACTACTCAGGCACGATCGGCTATCAAACGCTGGGCCGCGGATGCGAAGGAATGTTTATTAACTTTTCACTCGGTTGGACCCACGGAGCGATTCGCGGGCGGTGCATCCGATTCAGCGAGGTCACCGACGGAACGACGCAGACGGCGCTTGTCAGCGAGATCCTAGTGTCCGACTTTGAACGCGGGGCGCGCTTCCGCACCAACTGGTCCACGGCCGAGACGTTCGACCCCGACGCGTATGACGCATTCCTGCAGGCGTGCCTCGACCAGCAGTATGCGACTTCTTCCTCGGGCGCGGCATGGGGCTCGCCCCGCGGCTTGCTATGGCTGCAAGGCGGGGGGGGAAAAACACTCTACACCCACGATTTCACCCCCAACAATTTGAGCTGCATGAACGGCAGCGACCTTGTTTATGGGGCGTACACGGCAACCAGCAATCATCCGGGCGGAGTGATGGTCGCGTTTGTGGACGGGCACACCAGCTTCGTGTCTTCGACCATCGACAGATCGGCCTGGAGATCGATGAGCACTCGCGCCGGCCAGGAGGCCGGCGCATTCTTGCCATAGAGGGCGACTCTGTTTCCGCTCGCTCCGCGAGGTGTACGATGTTGTGGCGCAAGTGTTTGGTGGTGAGTATCGGACTGGCATTGTTGTTGCCCTATCTGTCACGTGCCGATTGGAGCATCTCTCGCCCTGGCGCAGGCGAGAAGTGGAAGAACAACAAGACGGTGAACGCCAAGGGAACCGGCGAAGATGGAGTCGCATCGGATATCTATGTCGCCGTCTTTACCGGAGGATTCGAGAGGAGTGCGGGAACAGGAACGTGGTCGGGCGGCATGGGTGCGAATTGGCTTGTGGATGTGACGCCACCGACGGGTGGCTGGACCAACACGGACGCGGCGATAATTAGAGTGTGGATCGAGGGGGATCAGCCAGCCCTAAACCTCGTTAAGGCGACTGAGACATTCGAGTTTGTGGATCCCTAACGAGGCTTGCCAATGCGCTCTCGCGATATCCCGCACGTCGTAGCCCTATGCCTGACGGTGCACTTGGCGCTTGCGCTGGGATGTCGCGAGGAGCGCATGCAGTCCAAGTACAAACCCAAACCGAAGATCGTCGATGTTCATGTTGAGATTGCGCCCTTTGCGATTGCTCCCGGCGAGACCGTCGCCGTCGCACCGGTGATTATTCCCGTTGGGAAGTCTTTTTCTCTGGAGGGCCGGATCACGGGGCTTCCGGAAGGAGCCAGTCTGCTGCCCACCTCCGAAGTGGAATTCCGCGATGCCAAAGACCCAAAGTCGCACTATGGGGCAGCGCGTCTGGCATGCACGGATGTCGGCAACCAACAAGCAGACTTTTCGGCAACCGTCATGGAGCCCTTCGTCCGCGCGTGTGACGTCGAGATGTGGTTCTACGTAACTCCGGGCAAACCAACCATCGTCCGAGCAAAAGTCATTCGATAGCGCAATTGAGGGTCGCGGCGCGCCGAGGTCGCGGGTTGGCCCAGCTTGGTTTCCAAGCTGGGCCTGAGGGAGGCATCAACCGGGAAGCAGTGGGTTGTTCCAGGCCTCCACTCGATTCGACCCATTCGATCGGCACGCCGACACTTTGGCCGCGGCGCGTGGCTGGGGTCGGACTGCCGAATGAGAACGCAACTATGTTGCTTACCTGCTATTCAGCAGTCCGCCCCCGGCTGGCGACGCGCCGGGGGCGAACGGCCGAAAACGAACATGTAAAATGGAACGCCAACGGACGGCCGCTCAACCCCAGCCGCCCTGGAAGCGCAATTCGGTTGATTGCCATGAGCGGTTCGAACGACCCTCCATTGCAAGGGACTTCCA
>JALORD010000099.1 GCA_025459145.1 Pirellulaceae bacterium
CTGGCGGGCTGGCTGTCGTACTACGAAGGGACCGATATCGAGGCAGAACTGGCCCGGATCGATCGGCTCGATTGGCGGAAAACTCCATGAGCAGGAAAACGCACGAATATGGTTGGCTGGCGGCCCTGGGACTCGTCATCACCTGCTTCGGCTGTGGTGTGAGCCCCGTGCCCGAATCTTCGGCTGCCAGCCAGAAGGCGGACGAGGCGCGGTCGAGCCAGCGGCAGTCTTCCTCAGCGAAGCCTGTTGACAATCAGTCCAGGGCGGCCGCAACCGCGGAATTTGCCAGCGTCGACGCCGCGTTTGCCGAGGTCGAGCGGCTATCGAACGATCCCAACGCGGGACCCCAGCGGATGCAGGTCGAGCGCTGGTTCAACGAACAGGGAGACCGGATTGCCCCGGAACTGGCCGCCAAGCTGACCGACACCGAGGCAGACGCTGCGACGCGGATGGCGGCTTGCCGCGTGCTGGCAAGGATGGGTCCGATCGCGCGGCCGGCCCTCCTGGCCGCTTGCGATGGACCGCCCGGCCCAGTGCGGATCAAGGCGATCGAATCGCTGGGCCGCCTCAAACTTGCGGAGGGCGAGTCTGCCGACGCGGCGACGATCGCCAAGTTGATCGCGCTGGTCGACGACGAGGACCGCGAGGTGCGCCGCGTCGCGATTGCCGGCCTCAAGAACGTGGGGCCGGCGGCCAAAGAAGCGACCGCCCGGCTACAGGCGATTCTCAATGATGTGAACGAAGAGGAAACGATTCGGGCAGCCGCCAAAGAGGCGCTTAAAAGCATCAACCCGCGGCGAACGCTGGTCGATTCGTAGACCGTGCATGTCTTGCTCGCGGTGCGAAAGGACAACATCGCGAGCGGACTATACGGAGTGCTCGCTCAGGCCGACGCCGATTCCAGCACTCGCGGCTGCATGCGCGACTCCGCCCGCGAGGTGTCGGCGGTCACTTGCAGCGTGACCGACCACTTGCCCGACTTGTCTCCCCGCACTTGCCAGCGCGGCACCACGCAGACCGACTGATGCACCAGTTCGAAGCCACCTTCGGACTGGCTGACCGTCTCAATGGGCAATGTCCAAATGCTCGTCGGACGATTGATCGACAGACCGACGTCGATTCCCAACCATTCGTCGGTAAGTCCGAGCGACTGGACTTCTTCGAGATCGAGTTCGCTCCCCAGGTGCCCCAGCCGCTGCCCAGCGACATCGTGGAAATAGCGATCGTCGGCCTGGGAGGGCAAACCGGCGAAATTCAATTCGACGCCGAAGTGGAATGTTTCATCGGTCGGCAGATTCTCGAGGAGGTAGGCGATTTCCAGCGTTGCACTTCCCGCCGCCATCGTCACCCCCTTGGTGAGCTTGATCTCGCGGCTGCCAACGAGACCCGTGCGGCTGAGTTGTACCTGCACCCGGTCCGCGGCCCGGCGAATCTTCGATTCGTAGAATCCCTGCACAAAGTCGCCCAGTTCGTCGGCCTCGCCCCGGCCAAACGCATCGCGATCGACATTCGGCGCAAAGAAGTGGTCGAGGAGGCTCTTCCGCGGCGTGGGGTCGTAGTGTAGCCGTTGGTCGAGGCCGGCTTGCTTGAAAATAACCCGGTCGTGAATGCTGGCGACTTTGCCCATGCCGCCGCCGGGGCCAACGGCAATCTTGCGATGATAGGCCTCGGGCCGGCGGGCCATCGTGGCCAGCAAATTGTGGCAGATCGAGCGGACATCCAGCTCATAGAGCATTCCGCCGGCAGCCGGCGCGAGCAAGGCGATGAGCTTGTCCCCCGCCAGGCGAATTTCCTGCCGAGCGTCAAAATTGTAGTCGTCGACCGCGGCTTCGACGCGCGGCGACGTCTTGCCGGTCGCCTGATCGATCAGGTTGTCAGCCGCGATCAATTGGTTGTAGATCGCATTGCGCAGATGCGGCAGGTAGATGCCGCCGAATGCGCCGTGCCAATAGGGGCAATTGCACTGTCCGCGGTAGAGCGCCTGCCGCGCGTGGAGCAGGGCGTCGCAGAGCGAACCGTCGCGCTCGATGGCCTCCTTCTGCGCGTCGGCCAGGCGTGCACTCGTCGCCATCATCCGGCTGTACATCTCGTTGGCTTCGGGATACTTCACCTTGAAGTTTCGCCAGTAGCCGCCTTGAAAGAACCGCTTGATGTCGGGCCACCGCGGGTCGTTCTCCAGGTCGTGGTAAAGCTGCTCGTATTCGACTTGCCGATTGACGGGGAGCGCCCACTCGGTCATTTCGCGATACGAACAGTCGGGCAGATAGATTTTCCCCTGGGGCGGCAAGCTCTCGACCGCCTCGGCCAAGGTGGTGAGCTTGATCCAATCCCGCTCGGCCCGCAAGTGATCGAAGAAGCGGTGGAGCCAGCCGTTGTCGTACACGTGCCGCTTCGTCTCAGGCCAGGTGCCGAACTTCTCGCCGTCGTCGCCAAAGACGACAACCGAATCGGGATGGTGCTCGGCAATGCCGCGGAGATACTCGATCGAACGGTGCGGCTCCTGAAAGGGAATGGTGTACCGCAGCGGTTCGCTGCCGGGAAAAATCGCGAGCGTGCGGCCATCATCCTCGGTGACGTAGTAGCCGTAGAGCTGCTCGTCGATCATCCCCGCTTTTTTGAAGTGGAAGTCGTCGAGCAAGGTGTATTTCATTCCCGCTGCGGCCAGATCCGCCGCGAGGGACTGTTCCCAAACGCGTTCGGGCATCCACATCCCCTGGACCTTGGCCCCCAGGCGGTTCTCGAGCCACTTCGAGTACGTCGTGATCTGCCCCACGCGATCGCGGGAGGGGATCATCGTCATGATCGGTTCGAAGAAGGGCCCGCCGAGGATTTCGATCCGTCCATCGGCGACGAGGCGAACCAGCCGATCGAGATACTCCGGATGCCGCTCGTCGAGCCACTCCATGAGCGGCCCGCTGGTGTGGAGCGACATCACGAGGTCGGGATACGACTCGAAGACATCAAGAAACGGGCGATAGCTGTCCTGATACGCCTGTTCGAAGACATTGTCAAAATTGCCGACCGGCTGATGGTTGTGCAGAACCAGGCAGAGGCGAATCGAGTGCATCATGGCGTGGGCAAGGGGCAGCCCCGATCAGCTCGATCCGGCGACCGGCAACTGGGGGCAAGTGGAGGCATGCGGCTTGGAGGATGGCAGATTCCGGCGTGATCCGCGGCGCTAGGGAGTCGAACCGTTTTGGTGTTTCGAGACGTCGCTACTTCGGAACGGGCAAGCTGCCGGCTGCGCGCAGATTCCGCGCAAAGCCGCCCCAGGATCATCGGTAAACTCGATGCGGCTTCGCTAGGTTTTCACGCACGACCAGTGCCCGACTACCCCGCCGCGGGAGAGGATCGCAAGTGTTCGGCCGCCATTTCCGGATGGAAGGGGTTGATGAAACAACCTGTCCCCCACTCGAAGCCGGCAACCTTCGTCAGACGCGGAATAATCTCGATATGCCAGTGATAGTGGTCATCCGCGGACGTGTCAAACGGCTGCGTGTGCAAAACGCAGTTATACGGCGCACCGCCAGCGGCACGTTCGATACGACCGATCACGTCCTGCATGAGCCGCGCAAGTTCGCCAAACTCGCCAGGCTCCGCAGTTTCGTAACTCGGCTCGGCGCGACGCGGCAGAATCCAGGTTTCGTAGGGGAACCGGCTGGCATACGGACAGAGGGCCACGAAGTTAGCCGTCGTGGCGACAATCCGCTCGCCAGCGGCCAGTTCCTGGCCGAGCAGGTCGGCGACCAGCGGCGTGCCAACCTGGGCAAAATGGTCACGGCACGACTCGAGTTCCTGGGCCACGACTTCCGGCACTCCGGGCAAGCCGACGAGCTGGCTGTGCACGTGTTCGAGCGAAGCGCCGGCCCCCGCGCCGACATTCTTGAACACCTGCACATAGCGGTATTGCCCCTCGCCTTTGAGCGTCAGGATCCGGTCGCGATAGGCGCGAAACACGAGTTCCGCCTCGACGGCCGAAAGCTCGGCAAAGCTGGCCACGTGCCGCGGCGACTCGATGATCACTTCGTGACAGCCAAAGCCGGGAATGGAGCCCGCAGTGCGGGAGGTGCCGCCGCGGCCATTGGCCAGCGGCTCGCACTGGTTGCAGACCGACTCCTCGGGCGTCAGCGCGGGGAACTTGTTCGGGACGACGCGCACGAGCCAACGGTCGGGACTGCCATTGGAGTAACGGGCCACATCCGGCGGCGTCTCGTTTTCGTGCCCGATGCAGAAGGGGCACGGGAGCGGCTGGCGGCGGACGGGGTATTCGATGAACTCGTTGGGGCGCGAGGCCCGGTCGCTGCCGATGATTACCCAACGCCTGGAGAGCGGATCTTGGCGGTATTCCGACATGCGATTTTGCGGAGCCGCCCAGGGCCGAGCGGTTTAGCGTTGCGTTTTCAGTCGCTCCCGCATCTCGCGGTGTCGCTGACTGGCCAAGTGATACGCCTCCGTGTAGTGACGGGCGCTGGTCCCCCACGACCAATCCTGCCGCATGCCCGTCTCTACTAGTTGTTGCCAAATTGCCGAGTCTTGCCAATAGGTCTCGATCGCGCGGCGGAGCGTTTGTTCGAGAGCGACGGCCGTCGGCTCATGGAATTGAAAGCCGGTGGCCCGGCCCGCAGCGAGGTTCTCGCTCGTCGCGTCGCACACCGAATCGGCTAACCCGCCGGTGGCGTGCACCACCGGCACAGTTCCGTACTTCAGGCTGTAAAGCTGATTCAGTCCGCACGGCTCGTAGCGGCTGGGCATCAGGAACAGATCGGCCCCCGCTTCGATCCGGTGGGCCAACTCGTCGCTAAACTCGAGGCGGGCGGCGACGCGGTGCGGATGATTGCGCGACAGCTCGCCCAGGACTTCGTGGTAAAACGGCTCACCCGTGCCCAGAATCGCCCACTGAACGTCCATTTCCAGAACCCAGCGGCGCATTACCTCGACCACCAGGTCCCACCCCTTTTGGTCTGCCAGCCGGCCGACGAGGGCGATAAGCGGCGTCCGAGGCGACTCGGGCAGGCCTAGCTCGCGCTGCAGGGCGGCTTTGCACTGCGGCTTGCCGATCTGCCAGTTGTCCACGCTGAACTTGTCGGCCAAGTGCGGATCGGTCGCCGGATTCCAGATGGTGTAATCGACGCCGTTGATGATCCCCGAGAGAGCCTCGCCCCGCTGCTCGAGCACGCCTTCCAACCCGCAGCCGAAGGCCTCGGTCCGGATTTCCTCGGCATAGCGCGGGCTGACCGTTGTCAGACCATCGGCAAACACGATCCCGGTCTTCAGGAGGTTCAGCTTGCCGTAAAACTCCATCTGGTTGTAGTTGAAGTACTTCCAGTCGAGCCCGGTGAGCAGCATGTCCCAGTGCCAGAAGATCCCCTGGTAAGCCATGTTGTGGATCGTCAGCAGCGACGCGACCTGCTCGTAGCCGTGGCAATGCAGGTACTCGACGTGCAGATAGGCCGGGATCAGTCCGGTCTGCCAGTCGTGGCAATGGATGACGTCGACGGGCAGATTCAAGAGGCGGATCGATTCAAGCGCCGCGCGGCAGAAGAAGACAAACCGCTCGCAGTTGTCTTTGTAGTCTTCGCCCTTGACGCGGTAGAGCTCGGGCCGGTCGAAGTAGTCGTCTTGTTCGACAAAGAAGATCGGCACATCGGAACCGGGAAGGACGCTGCGGAGAAGGCGCCCGCGGACGATCTTATTGCCGATCGGAATGTCGAACTTCACCCCCAGGGGCTCGATCGGCTGTCCGCTCTGCTTGACCTGCCGGTAGGCGGGCATCATGACGGCGACATTATGCCCCTGCCGGGCCAACTCAATCGGGAGGGCCCCGCAAACGTCGGCCAGTCCACCCGTTTTGGCGAATGGGGCGACCTCGCTGGCAACAAAGACGATATTCAAGGATGAGGACTCCGGCAGCGGGCCGAATCGGCGCAACATTTGGCGGCTGAGAGGTTTATAACGTATGGTACGGTGCCCGGCCAGTCGAAGCGGGAGACCTGGAGGGCAATTTCGGCCGCCACGGAACGGTCGGGAGACAGAATCCGAATTTTCGGCACGCCAGGGGCACGAATTGAACCAAAAGGGCCCATCCCTGCACCCAGTTGTGAACCGAACCGTTGGACTGGCACTGGCTGCCGCGAGTGGATTTTTTGTCGCGACGCGCCAGCGATTTCGGTAGGATGGCGGACGTAACCACGGTCCTGTTCGCCGTGTACGGTTACACCCCAATCGATCAACCCCCGCTGACTCTACGTCGTGCACCCGCTCGAAATCGACGAAACGACGCGCGAACACTTTGCCCGGATTCATCGGGCCGCGCTCGTATTGTCGGGCAATCCCTGGGATGCGGACGACCTGGCCCAGGAGACATTCCTGGTCCTCGCCCGACAGGGGCAGAAGTTCGAGGGGCGCAGTTCGGTCTACACGTGGCTCTACGGAATCCTGCTCAATCTCGACCGGCGCGAGCGGCGGCGCTATGGGATGCGGCGCAAAAAGCTCCGCGTGCTCTGGGATAACCAGTCGCCCGACGAATCGCTCGCTCCGGGAGCTGGCGAGGCGGCCGAAGTGGCCGAGTGGAAGAAGAGCTTGTGGGCCCGGGTGGCCCGCCTGTCCGATGGGCAACGCCAGGCGCTCGTCCTCCGGTTCAGCGAAGGATTGCGGTACGAAGAGATTGCCGAAGTGCTCGAGTGCCCTCTCGGAACGGTGAAGTCTCGCATTTTTCACGGGCTCGCGGGACTGCGCCGAATTCTGGAGGAAGAAGGCGACGACGCACGCCAACTGCCGGCCTTTCCCGGCGAGGACCTCTCCCATGCGGTTTGATCCCCGATTGATTCACCCCGACGAGCCCCCCGAGCGGGCCGATGGCGAGCTCGACTTGCCGGATCACCTGGCTGCGCTCGCGGAACAATTGGCCGACGATGCGGCTCACCTTTCGCTCAAGTACCCGGCTGAACCACCCGCCCAACTGAGTCTCGCGGCCAGGCTCGCGCGCGAGGCCGAGGCGGTCAAGCGCGCGGGCCATGCTCGCCGAGCCAGGCTGCTGGCGTGGCTGAGCGTGGCTACTGTCGCGGCGGTCGCCGTCTCCACGAGCATCGTGCTACTGTCGGCCGGAAATCCCGCACAGTCGCCGCGGCAATTGTCGCAGGCTGTCGACGCCGCACTGTCGGAAGCGACTGTTCCCGGTCAGGCCGTCGCCAGCCGCACGGCTCGCGTTCCTCACCCGCCGCGTCCGCTTGGCGGGGTGCCTGGCGAGCCTGGACCGATGCTGCGCGAAGTGTCTGCCGGACCCGGTTCGGCGGCACTCTCGCTGGGGGACCTTTCGGGCCCCGAGATGGAAGCCTTGTTCGACCTGCTGCACCGCGAGTCGCCTGACGTGGCCAGTGTTTCGTTTTGACGGTGCGGGCGCGAACCGCCTGTGGCGGCTCGCGCCGCCCCTCGAACCTTAGGGCCAGACTATGTTGCGACGCTTGAAATCGGGGCTGCTACTGGCGAGTGGTTTGACGGCAAGTCTGCTCGCCTCGGCCGGTACCTTGGCTATCGCCCAAGAAGCCGCAGCCCCCGAAGCGAAGTCGACAGCCGACGAGTCTTCGTGGGAAATGGCCGCTCGCAAGCTGCAGGTCGCCACCGTGACGGTCCGCATCTGGACCGGAGCGGCTGCAGCGGAAGGAGCCATCGAGGCCGAAGCGGCAGCGACCCCGGAGACAGCTCCGCCCCAGGCAGTCACCGTCTGCTCGGGCATTTGCGTTCGTGAGGGGAGCGTGATCACCGCCGCGATGGCCGGCTCCGATTCGACGATTCGCCTGACGCTGGCTGGCGGGAAGCAGGCCAATGCCAAGCTGCAGGTGATCGACGAGTTCTCGGGGTTGGCGCTACTCAAGTGCGATGCCGATCCGGGTGAGCCGCTTGAACTGGCGGCAGCCGCACCGGCGGTCGGCGGCGGCGTGATGTCGGCGTCCGCCTGGGGCGTCGAGCAGCCGCTGGTGTCGCTGGGCATCGTGGCGGGGACCGAGCGGCAGCGCGCGGGTTCGCAGTACCCACCGCTGCTGCAATGCGACCTGCGGACGACCGACACGTCGAGCGGTGCCGGCGTCGTCGATCGGCAAGGGAAGCTCGTCGGCGTGATCGTGGCGGCCGACAGCCCCGAATCAAAACGGGGCTGGGCCTATGCGATTCCCGTGTCGCACGTGGAGCGACTGTTGCGCACCGCGGACGAACAGCGGCAATCGGGCGTGACGATCATCAAACGGCGTCGTCCGGTAGCTGGCCTGCGGATCGATCAGGTCGACGAAGGGCTCGTCGTCGTCCGCGTGTTTCCCGATGGCCCGGCCGAGAAGGCCGGCGTCAAACTGGGAGACCGGGTGATCGCCACCGACGGCGTCGAGATTCGCTCAGCCTATCAGGCCCTGCGGCCGACGTACTCCAAACAGCCGGGAGATACCCTCACCCTGCGGATCGAACGGGACGGGAAGCAGCGCGATCTGCAGATTGTTCTGGGGGGCGGAGTCGAGGTTGCCTCTGCGCCTCTCGAGATGCTTTCGGGACTCATGCAGCCCAAGGTTGAAATCGTTCGCGAAGGGAACGGTTACATCTCCCGGCGATCGAGCGGCACGATTCGCGAAGTCTTTCAGCCTCCACTGCCGACGGGCGAACCACCCCCGGCGGGAGCGACGCCGGCCGACAAGATCGCCCTGCTCGAAAAGGCGCTCGTCCGTTATCAGGCGGTCATCGAATACCAGCAGCGGCAACTCGTCGAGGAGCAAAAGAAGCAACTCTCGCACGAAGAGCAACTGCGGAATCTGCAGCGGCAGATTGAGGCGCTCCGCCAGCCGGCGCCAGCTACGGGACGGCCGTAGAATATTTGCGACATTGATCAACCGCGGTCGACTCGCCGGGGAATTCTCCCTGCAAGACCGCGGCCCCTTCTTGCGATACACTACCGGAAAAGCGCAGCGGCGCTGAGCGCATCTTGCTTGTCGCAGGAACGCCTCAGACTTCCCATTGCTTGCGGGAACCAGAACATGCGTTGGCAAGGTGGACGGCAGAGCGACAACCTGCAGGATCGCCGGCGGATGGGGCCGGGCCGCGGCGTGGCGGTCGGCGGGAGCGCCGTTTTGATCATTGCCCTGATTATGTTGTGCATGGGGGCCGATCCACGGCAGATTCAGCAGCTTCTGCAGAATGTGCCGCAGGCCCCTGCGGGTCCGGGAGAGGCTCAGGTCGAGCGTCCCGAGACCGCGGAAGAAGCCCGGTCGCGGGAATTCACCGCCACGATCCTCGGGTTTACCGAAGAAGTCTGGGACGAACAATTCCGGCTGGCAGGCCAGCGCTATGAGCCGCCGCAAATGGTGCTGTTTGCGGAGCAAGTGACGACCGGCTGCGGGACCGCGCCTTCGGCCGTCGGTCCGTTTTATTGTCCCGCTGATAAGACCGTCTACCTCGATCCGACGTTCTTCGAAGAACTGGAGAACAAGGCTCACGAAGTCGGGCATCACATCCAAAACCTCCTGGGCTACAGCTCGCTCGTCCAGAACAAGCAGCGCAGCTTGCCCAAAGCGGAAGGGAACCAGTGGTCGGTCCGGCTGGAGTTGCAGGCCGACTACCTGGCCGGTGTCTGGGCCCATCACGGCCAGGCGAAGTACAACTTTATCGAGCCGGGGGATATCGAGACCGCGATCACTTCGGCTAACGCGATCGGCGACGATCGGCTCCAGCGGCGCTCGACTGGCTTCGTCTCCCCCGAGGGATTTACGCACGGAACCTCCCAGCAGCGGGTCCACTGGTTCAGCGAAGGGCTCAAGACGGGCGACCTCAGCCGGCTCGAAGAGATTTTCGAGATGCCCTACGAGGACCTCTAAGAACTTTTCCCCGCCCAGGGGCCTGTTCGCGGCTTGGTCCCTCACTTTTCCAAGGTGCGCTCGCATGGACATCGGCGACATTCTCGGGGGGATTCTGGGAGGCCAATCACGCGGCTCGGGGAGCGGCTCCGACATTTTTGGCGACATTTTGTCGCGGGCGGGTCAGGCCTCGCGAAAAGGGCCAGCTTCACCGCCGCCGCAGGCTCCCCCCACCGGTCCGGCCCTGCCGAGTCAGCGAGCGGGCCGAGCGAATTCCTCCGCTCCACGGGAGGAAGACCTGGACAGCATCGCACGCGATCTCGAGGATTTTCTTGGCGTTGGTCGCAAACGGGGATCTGGTGCAACGCCCCAGCCGCCAAAGCAGCCCTCACCTCCGCAGCGGCCTCAGCAACCTCCCGTCCCGCCGCCGCAACTGCCCCCTTCTCAAGCCCCGCGACAACCTCGCGTACCGACGACCCAGGACGGTCCGTTTTCGCGGCCGACTCCACCGTCGGCTCCTGGTTGGCCGCAAGCACCACAGTCCCCGGAAAACGAGCGCGGGCAAATCCTGATCCGCGCGATGGTCAACGCGGCAAAATCTGACGGCCGAATTACACCGGATGAGCAGCAAAAGATTCTCGGCCAGCTCGGCAACGCTCCGGGCGAGGCGGTGCAGTTTTTGCGCGACGAGCTGACCCGGCCGCTCGATGTGCGCGAATTTGCCTGGTCGGTGCCGATCGGGATGGAGCAAGAGGTGTATGCCATGTCGCTTTTGGCGATGACGGTCGATTCTCCGGCGGAAGCGGAGTATCTCGATCAACTGGCCCACGGTCTGCGTCTGACGCCGGAGGTCCGCCAGCAACTCGATCGGCGTTTTCGCGCCTCGGGCGGGCAGGGCTTGTGATGGCGGAATCTGGCGATCGACAACCGGAAGAGCGGCTGGTCGGAGTCGAAGACGTTCTGGAGCAAGTGGTCAACTTCGGCCGCAACGTTCGCTTTCGTCCGCGGGCAGCTTACGCCCCGCGGAGCGAGGCCGAGTTGCTCGCAATTCTCGCTCGTCACCGCGGCGAACGAATTCGAGCCATCGGCCGGCTGCACTCCTGGAGCGAGGCAGCAGTGGCGGACGAAGTGCTGCTCGACTTGCGGCATTTGAACGATGTCAGGGTTGTGGATTCGCCGACCGGAATGCACGCCGAGATCGGCGGTGGCTGCCAGATCAAACGCGTACTCAGCGAACTGGAACGACTCGGCGGCCATACGCTCCCCGCGATTGGGCTCATTTCCGAACAGACAATCGCTGGAGCGACCGCCACGGGAACGCACGGTTCCGGGCGGCATAGCCTGTCGCATTACATCGCCGCGGCCCGCGTGGCAGTTTACGACCCGGCAACGGGCGCGCCGATGATCCGCACAATCGCTGGCGGCGACGATCTGCTGGCGGCGCGGTGCGGACTCGGCTGCTTGGGAATCGTCCTGTCGGTTACGGTCCCGATCCGCGCGCAGTATTTTGTCGAAGAGCACTGGCGCGAGTACGCCTCGCTCGACGAGGTACTGGCGGCCGAAGGAGAATTTCCGCTGCAGCAGTTCTTTTTGATCCCCTGGCGGTGGACGTTCCTCGCGCAGCATCGCCGCGAAGCGGCCGGGCCGCGGAGTTGGCTGGCGCCGCTCTACCGGGCGTACTGGTGGGCGACGATCGACGTGGGGCTGCATGTGCTGCTATTGCTCTTGGCCCAGACGCTGCGGATTGCGGCGCTCTTGCGGGTGTTCTATCGGTGGCTCGCCCTGGCGTTTATCATCCGCGGGTGGCGCGTCGTCGATCGGTCCGATCGGCAGCTCATCATGGAGCACGAGCTGTTTCGGCACATTGAGATCGAACTGTTCGTGCGCCGACGCGATCTACTACGCGCCCTGCCTTTCGTAGCGAGCGTGCTGTCGATCTGCGGGGGGCGTCCAGATGCGGCGGCAGGCGAGACTACGAAGCAGCTTGCAGCGCTCGGACTGGCAAGCGACCTGGCCGCAATCGCCGGCCGCTATACGCACCACTACGCGATCTGCGTCCGCAAGGTCCTGGCCGACGCCACACTGATCTCGCCGGCGAGCGGCGCGTTAGCGGACGCCCCCGAGGAACCGTGGTATGCCATCAGCCTGATCAGCTACCAGCGGCCGAGCGACCGGGAGCACTTCTTTCGTTTCGCCCGGCTGATCGCCGCGAGCACGGCGCAGCTCTTCGGCGCGCGGCCCCACTGGGGGAAGTACTGCCCACTGTCAGCCGCAGAACTCGAGCCGCTGTATCCGCGGCTGGCCGATTTTCGCGCGATTTGCCGGCAGGCCGATCCTACCGGCAGATTTCAGAACCGCTGGACGAGTGAGGTTGTCATGGCTGGCGGTACAAGCCAATCAAACTTTACGCGCGAGGAGAAAGCAGCCGCGGATGGACGCCAATGAACGCAAATCCATGGAAGTGCGGCTCTTTCCCTTTCATTCCGGACCCGCGATCTTCTGCGTAAATCTGCAGCCTGTTCCTACATCGTGGAGAGCTACGCCTCGGGCGTGAAGCCGAGGACGATGTCGAACTTGGCAGACAGTTCACCAACTTTCGATTCCTTGATCGGGGCGAAGTCGACCAGGATCGAGGCCTTGGCCTGCGGATCGCGGATGCTGTTGAGGATGCCGTCGCGGGCGTTGCCCGGATGATCCTTGATGTAGCACTGCGTGACGAATTCTTTCTTTCCCTTCAGCTTGACGCAGAAGTGGATGTGCGGCGTGCGGCCCGGGTACGGCACTGGCTTGATCGTGCGGAACAGGTACTCGCCGGTCGAGCCGGTCATAAACCGGCCGAAGCCTTGGAAGTTGGCATCCTGTTTGTCCTTGTTGCCCGTTCCCGAATGCAGGTACGCGCCGTTGTTGTCGCACTGCCAGATTTCGACGCCCGCATTGCGAACCGGTTTGCCCGCGGCGTCGAGAATCCGGCCGCTTAGGTACGTGATCTCGCCGACGGCGGGAGTCAGGTTGTCGTTGATGACGATCAGATCGTTGTCGGTATCGAGCGGCAGCTTGTCGGGATAGAACGGCCCTTCGGTCTGAGCCGGCGTCTTTACCAGTTCCTCGGCCATCAGCCCCGGCGTCCAGAGGGCGGCGACCGAGAAGCCGAGGGCGCCGAGCGCCTGCCGACGGCTGAGCGAGAAATGACCGAGCGAGAATTGACCACGCGACAGACCGTTCGAAACACGTTGCATGCGATCCATGGCAGAAACCACCTGAGAAGAGTCGAAGATGCCCCACCCGGCTGCTAACCCGGCATTACGGTGTAAGTTTCGTCGAATTGCCCGCCGCAGGAAAGAGTGCGGGCAATTCGGAAGGCCTAGTGGTTACGAACGGGCAGGCGCTTCGGGGGGAGCGCTTTCGGCCGCCGGCCGGCTGAGTCGAACTCCCGGCAGGAACATCGGGACGCGGCGGCGGTAGTTCACATAGTGGTGGCCATACAGGTCGACAAGATCCCGCTCTTCGATGACCGCGGCGATCCCCATGTAGGCCGTGAGCACTCCCGCAAAGAGCAAGTGGCCAACGGTCATTGTCGGCGTGGCCCAGAACGCGAGGGCCCAGCCGATGTAGAGCGGATGCCGCACCCAGCTATAGGCCAGCGGCGTCTTGAACGGCAGCGGCGAGTACTCCTTCCCTTGCCAATAGAGCCAGACCTGCCGCGTTCCGAAGAGGTCGAAATGGTTGATCATCAGGCTCACGGCCGGGACCATCAGCCAGCCGGCGGCGAAAAGCGACATTCCGAGCCACCAGGCGGCGGTGCTCTGGGCGTGCCAGATGACAATCGGAATCGGCCGCCATTGCCAGATGAGCAGGGCGGTCATCAGGCACGAGACCAGGACGTAGGTGCTCCGCTCGATCGGTTTGGGAACATACCGGGTCCACACCTGTTTGAAGGCGGGTCGGGCCATGATCGAGTGCTGCAGGCCAAAGGCGACCAGCAGGCCGAGGTTGATCGCGACGGCGAGCGCCAGGGGCTCGCCGGTGGCCGGGGCGTCGATCGTCGTGGGAAGCAGTAGGTTTCCGACGAACGCCGCGAGCCAGGCGTAAATCGCCAGGAACAGGAGGTGACAGCCAATGCCATAGACAAGGAAAAGCCAGCGTCTCACGGGCAGTTCTCCGAATTCGTGGGATGAGGGCCGTTGCCGATTCCCAAACCGGCGCGCGGGCCCCCCTTCCTCCCCTTAAGCGCAGCCAATCGGGAAATGGGGCGCGCAGGAGGAACAAATTCCGGGAAATTGTACGGCTGTCGCCTGGCCGCGAAGAGCGAAATAGGGGATCGCCGTTAACGGAATACACCTCATACAATTCATCCGTAACACGGTTCCCACCAAGGTGGACAGAGCGTAGTATTGCGAGTTTGGCGGCGCCGGAGGGGCCGCTTCGCGTGGAAACGCGCGCGGTGTCGCCGAGTGAAGCGTTGCCGCCGGCTGTACCGCTCGAGGCCCGCTGGGAACTGGTTCGGTCAGCAATCCGCGATGGTTGGGCGGGCGTATTGATTTGACACACGCGACCCGGTTGAGGTGAACGAAGCGCTTAATGGCTTAACTTCCTGGCTCCGCGACTGAACGCGCAACCCGTTTAAATACTCAGACTTACGAGCAAACGGTGAATTTCGCTCGTCGCGACGTCACGCCAACAGTGTTCACCTCAAAATCACCGACCGCCTTTGCTTAACAGCCCGAAAGCGGAGTAAATAACAGTCGTTCAGTAGCCGATCGTTTGGACAGCTTGGCCTTCCCCGCGAGAGGTCGATTCGGTAGGAATCGCCATCTTTCAGGAAGTAAATGCCATGCTGTTACTATACATTATGCGGGTTGGGTTCCCCCTGGCCGCAGCGGCCTTGCTCGTTGCTGGGACCGGCTGCCGGAGTGCACCGGTCACGGGGCGGCCCCAGGTGTTGCTCGTTCCCGAGCAGCAGGAGTTGTCGCTGGGACTGACGTCGTTTCAGGAGGTCATCGCGAAGGAGCCCGCCTCGACGAATCGGCAGTATGTCGAGATGGTCGAGCGCGTGGGTCAGCGGATTGCTGCGGTGGCCGAGAAGCCCGAGTACCAGTGGGAGTTTCGGGTGATCGCGAGTCCCACGCAGAACGCGTTCTGCCTGCCCGGCGGCAAGGTGGCGATCTACGAGGGGATCATGCCGATTTGCGAGAACGAGGCGGGACTGGCGGTCGTGATGGCGCACGAAGTGGCCCATGCCCTGGCGCGTCACGGCGGCGAACGGATGAGCCAATCGCTGGCGGTCGACGGCGTGCGGCAGGCGGTCTCGTATGCGACCCAGACGCAGGACGAAACGCGCCGCGCGATCATGCTGCGGGCCTACGGCGTCGCTTCGGAATATGGCGTGCTGTTGCCTTACAGCCGGAAACACGAATCGGAGGCGGACCACATCGGCCTGATGTTGATGGCCAAGGCGGGCTACGACCCGAGCGAAGCGCCGCGGTTCTGGCAGCGATTTGGGGCGGCGCAGGCGGGTAATCCGGCGATCGAGTTCCTGTCGACGCATCCAAGCGATGCGCGGAGAGCCGGCGATCTGGCGGCACTGCTACCGGAAGCGATGAAGGTTTACTTATCGGCAGGCGAGCGGCACGGACTCGGTGAAGGACTGGCGATGGCCGACAGCTCGTCAAACTTGCCTGCAGCGGGTTCCGACCGTGGTTCGAACTTTGTCGCCGGTGGAGAGCAAAGCAGCAACTGGAACCGCGGAACGAGCAGTGCGCCCTCGCTGCTGCAAGCGCGTTAGCGCAACCTCGCGAGCAGCATTACCGAAAATAGCGCGAACCCGGCTCACCGCGGGACGGTCGCTTGTTCGACGAGGCGGCGAATAAGCGATTCGGCGACTTCACGCTGACCGGTGCGTACAAAGCCCTTCAGGATGACGCGGTGAGCGAGGACCAGCGGAGCGAGCTTTTTCACGTCATCGGGAACCACAAAATGGCGCCCTTCGATCAGAGCCAGAGCTTGCGACGCGCGATACAAGCTGAGCGCGCCGCGGGTGCTGACACCGACCCGCAGTTCGTCGGACTCGCGGGTTTTATGCACGATTTCGAGCAGGTAGTCGCCGACCGATTCTTCGACGCGCACTGTCCGCACAGCGTCCTGCAGTGCGGCGACCTGTTCGCATTCGACGACCGGTTCGAGGTCCATGACGGGTTCGCCCTCGCGATGCGAAATGAGGACCTGCCGTTCGTCGGCCAGGCTGGGATAGCCCATCGAAATGCGGAGCAGGAATCGATCGAGTTGGCTCTCGGGAAGGGCGTAGGTCCCTTCATATTCAAACGGGTTCTGCGTGGCGATTACCAGAAACGGCCGCGGCAGCGAAAACGTCTGACCGTCGACCGAGACCTGCCCTTCGCTCATCGCCTCGAGCAGGGCCGATTGCGTTCGCGGCGGAGCCCGGTTGATTTCGTCGGCCAGCACGATGTTCGAAAAGATCGGACCGCGGTGAAAGATGAACTGCGACTGTTTGGCGTCGAAAACGGAACTGCCGAGGATGTCGCTGGGCAAAAGATCGGGTGTGAACTGCAGCCGACAAAAGTCTCCCGCGACACTGCGGGCCAGGGCCTTGGCCACCAGCGTCTTGCCGACGCCGGGAACGTCCTCCAGCAACAAATGTTCGCCCGACAGGAGCGCCACGAGACACCAGCGTACGACGTCCTTCTTGCCCAGGACGACGCTGCTCATGTTGGCTTCGAGCTTTTTAACCAGCGGGTGCAGGCTCTCGACGGAGCGAAGTTCCTGGGAGCCTGCAGGCGCGATCGGCAGATTCATGAAGTGGCTCAGCGAGCAGGCACGGCACCTCGGCGTCGGAAGCTGGGAGAGCCGCCGATCCCCAGGCGATTGACGGGATGTAGGTGCGGCCCTGAATCGACCGCACAACCAGGCCGGAGAGGACCAACC
Source organism: Pirellulaceae bacterium (assembly GCA_025459145.1). GTDB lineage: Bacteria > Planctomycetota > Planctomycetia > Pirellulales > Pirellulaceae > CAYLLN01. Next base: position 16,767 of record JALORD010000099.1, read on the forward strand.
CATAGTACCGAGGAACTTGCCAGCTGTCTGCGGGCACCTGCGGCGACCCGCGGGCCGTTGGCTTCCGGTTAATCGCAACTCGCTGGCCTGCCCCAATTACCCGGTCCATGTTGCCGGGCCCATTTGCCCTTTTCCCAAGGGGGCCGTTTTGATAATTCACCCCCGGCCGAAGGTTCCCGGCGCGGGCAGGAGGCTTGCGCAAGCTGGCGGCTACCCAGAATCAGGATCAGGTCATGCAGCGAATCCTCGACTATTTCAAGCGCGTTCGCGATCGGATCAATGCCCGGATCGCAATTCTGGCGGTTGTCGGCCTGATCGGTACGGTGGCCGTGTGGCAGGGTTTTCAGCATCTGGCCCGCAAGAAACAGCCTGAAACGCCGACGAAACAGGTGGCAATCGGAGTGAAGGGCCAGTCGCCCGGCGCTGTGCAGCCGGTGGGGGCCAGCCTGACCGACGAGCAAATGCCGGGGCAGGAAGGGGCTCACCAGTTGCTCGGCTCGACGAACCCTGCGACGCCCCCGCCGACAAATCCTTACGGGGGCGAGAGTGCTTATGAAAGCAACCCGTACGGTGCCGCAGGTGCTGGAGATACGGGTCAATCGACGCTCAACCCGTACGCGCCGGTAGCGGGAGAAGACACTACCCACGAACAAGCCTCCGGCGGCGAACACTCGGGTGGGCAGTCCGCCGATGGCCAGTACGCGGGTGCGTCTGGAGCTGACGATGCGCCCGCGAACCCTTATCGGGCCTCACTTGGCGATGGTCCACCCGCCGCGCCACCCACGACCGTCAGTGTCGGAGACGGTAACGGCGATCTGGCGGGATCTATTGAGCCCGGTTCTGCTCCACCGCCCGGAGCCAGCGACACGACCATTGCCGACTCGATTCCCAATAGTCCCGCGGGTGCCGATCCGCTCGAAGCTTATCAGCGGCGATTCGGCGGCAGCGCGCCTCCTTCGACGGAGCCTCCCGTTGCCGCAGTTGGTCCCAGCGCCGATGCCGCCAACGAGAATCCGTATGCAGGCGTGTCCCCACCAGCCACTGCAGCACCCATTGCAAACAGTCCGGCGGCTGGGTTGAGCGCAAGTCCGTATGGCACCACTCCGCCAGCCACCAGCGTCCCCAGCAACACACTCCCTCGCAGTCCGGCTGAGCCGGGACTCTCCGCCAGCCCGTATGGGCAAGGCCTCAGCAGGCTCGGTGCTCCCGCGGAATTGCAGCCGGCGGGCCGTAGTGTAGCGACGAATCCTGGTCGCCTGGCCGCAGCGGCACCCGGCGAGCGGCATCTGGAAGGTCCGCAGCAGCCGGCGGTGACGATCGAAAAATACTCGCCGTCGGAAATTCAGGTGGGCAAGCCCGCCACATTTGAACTCGTGGTTCGCAACGTGGGGCAGGTACCGGCGCAGGACGTCGTCGTGACCGATCACGTTCCCGCCGGCACTCAACTGGTTGCCGTCCGTCCAGAGCCTACTCAGGGACCGGATGGCGCGATGGTCTGGAATCTAGGCACGATGCAGCCAGGAGACGAACAGACGCTGGCCATCGAAGTGATGCCGCAACAAGAAGGCGAGATTGGCAGCACTGCCCATCTCTCCTTTGCCGCCCAGGCGACCAGCCGCTCGATCTGTACGCGGCCGCAACTGACGATCGACCAGACCGCGCCTGCCAAGGTACTGATCGGGCAGCCCGTGCCGGTAGTTATCACGGTGACGAATCCAGGCTCCGGACCGGCGACGGGCGTGGTGATCGAAGAGGACGTTCCTGAAGGCTTCGCCCACGCGGCCGGCGCACAGCTGGAATATGCCGTCGGCACCTTGCGGCCGATGGAGTCGCGGCGGATGGAACTATCGCTCCGGGCCGATAAAGCGGGGCTCGTGAGCAATCGGATTCTCGTACGCGGCGAAGGGAACCTTCAGGCGGAACATACCGTCCAGGTCGAAGTGGTCGCGCCGCAGCTCGAAGTTGATGTCAACGGACCCAAGAAGCGGTTTCTCGAACGACAGGCGACGTACACCGTATCGGTGGCCAACCCAGGAACCGCCGCGGCTCGCGACGTGGAACTCGTGGCAACGCTGCCGCGCGGGATGAAGTTCGTGGAGGCCGATTCCCAGGGACAATATGACCCTGCACAACACGCAGTCTTCTGGAGTCTCGAAGAACTGCCTCCCACCAAAGCGGGCAGCGTGCGTTTGACGACCGTTCCAATTGAGCCGGGCAACCAACCGCTACGAGTCGAGGCCAAGGCCGATTTGGGACTGGCCGTCGCGGGCGAACAAGTGGTGGAAGTGATGCAGTCGGCCGAGCTCTTGCACACCGTCAAAGATGCCGACGATGTCATTGAGGTTGGCAGCGAGACCTCCTACGTCGTGAAGGTGAGCAATGTCGGCACCAAGGCGGCGACGAATGTGCGCGTCGTGGCGATCCTTCCTCCGGAGATCCAAGGGACGGCTGGCGAAGGACCGACGCGGGCAGCTGGCGACGCCAGTCGGATCGAATTCGAACCGCTGGCGACTCTGAATCCGCAGGAAGAAGTGACTTTTAAAGTGATTGCAAAAGGAGTCGCAGCTGGAGACCACATTATTCGTGTCCAGCTGTCGAGCGACGAGTGGCCGACGCCGGTGACGCGCGAGGAAAGCACGCGCGTGTACGAAGATCGTTAGCGGCTGGTCGACGGGCCACAGCTGCTGAGCCAGCGGCGTCGTTCCGTGACACCTAAACTCCCTTCGGCACTGCCCAGTGATCGGCGCGGTAGGTGCGGCGAACCAATCGATTGGCTTCGTCGTCCTGCTGGAAAGTCTCGTTCTCGGGATCGTAGCGAAGCTGCCTCTGGACCCGGCAGGCGATGTTCCCCAGATGAACGAGCGTCGCCGATTGGTGGCCGACCTCGGCATCGGCATGCAGTGAGCCAGTTCCGCGAACCGCATCCAGGAAGTTCTGGTGATGGGCGGCCAGATCGGGCGTTCCTTTCCCCGTTTCGCCCGGTTTGTTGCGCGGACCGAAAACTTGAAATCCGCCTCCTTTGCCGAGAATGAGCATCCCTTTTGTGCCATAGAAGGCGTTGCCGTTCTCGAAGCCTTCCTGAATGTAGGGAGACCAGATTCGCTGTTCGAAAATGAGTTGCCGCTTGTTACCGATCTTGCCGGGGCCGCTCGCGTTGCCGCCGGCATCCCACTCGAAGATGCAGGTTTGCGTATCAGGGAACTGCTGATCGTCGTCGAAGAAGTACTTACCGCCGAGCGCTACTATGGATGTGGGCGGCGCGGTGACACCCAGTCCCCAGCGGGCGATGTCGATATCGTGGACGCCGTCGTTTCCCATGTCGCCGGCGCCGAAGTCGTACCACCACCGCCAGATCGAGTGCAGCAGATTCGCCTGATAGGGCCGCTCTGGGGCTGGGCCGAGCCAGAGATCAAAATCGAGTTCGGGCGGCGGATCGCTAGGCTGCCGATGGCCGATGTTGCCGCGGAGTTGGCTGTTCCAGGCCTTGGCCACGAGGACATCGCCGATTTCCCCCGACTGCAGAATCTCCATCGCTCGGCGGACATGGCCGGTAGAACGGCTTTGAGTCCCCACCTGCACCAAGCGGCCGGTTCGCTTCGCGGCCTCGGCCAGAAGGCGGCCTTCGCGAATGTTGTGCGAAATCGGCTTCTCGACGTAGACATGCTTGCCTGCCTCGATCGCCAGCAGTGCCGCGGGAGCATGCCAATGGTCGGGCGTAGCGATCCAGACGGCATCGACCGACTTGTCGTCGAAGATGGTCCGCATATCTTTGACGGGCTTGGCGTTGCCCCCCGACTGCTGGACATGGGCCGCGGCAGCAGCCAGCCGGTTGGCGTCAACGTCGCAGACGTAGGCGATGCGCACATCCTTGCGAGCCGCCAGGAGTTTGAGGTGTCCTGTTCCCATGCCGCCCGGTCCAATGACAGCCACTTGGAGCGGGGCCGACTGTGTGGCGGCACTGAGCCGAGCCGCCGAAGCCAACGCGGCGGCGCTGACGGCCGTGACCGAGGATCCTAGAAAATGGCGGCGAGTGACCGGTGGCATGAATCGACTCCTGGCGGGGAAGGGGCGTGGAGAGACGGACGGTTGAGGATTCATTCGCCTGCCTGTTGTACCGCAAGGTGCGGTAGATTCCTATCATTTTCCTGGGGCAATGGCGTCTTCCAACGAAGCCGACGGACCATCCATCCACCGCAGGGAAGGACTTGCGTATGCAGCTTGTAGGACTAGTCGGGGGTATTGCGAGCGGTAAAAGCACGGTGGCAGAGTGCTTTCGCGATCTAGGAGCGGCGGTGCTTGACGCCGATCAAGCGGGGCACGACGTACTGCGCGAGCCAGCGGTGATCAGCGCGATCAAACACCGCTGGGGCGAAGAGGTGCTCGATGCCGAGGGACAAGTTCGCCGAGGAGCGGTGGCCAAGATCGTGTTTGACGCCGGGGGCGAGGGGGAGCGGAAGTTTCTCGAGCAATTGACGCATCCGCGAATCCAGATGCGCATTCAGCAGCGGATTCAGCAATTGCAGTCCGGGAGCGTCGTTCCGCCGGTGGCCGTACTCGATGCCGCGCTGCTCTTCGAGGCCGGCTGGAGCAGGATCTGCGACAAGATCGTCTTCGTCGACGCAACGGACGACAAGCGGCAAGCCTGGGCAGCGACACGGGGCTGGACCGCCGCACAGTTGGCCGAGCGCGAGCGGGCCCAACTGCCCATCGAGGTGAAGCGTTCCCGGGCTGATTTCGTCATCGAGAACCGCGGCTCCCGCGACGAACTGAGAACGAATGTCGAGCGGGTCTGGCGCGAACTCGCAGCGACCGGCTAGATTTTTTTTGCCACAAAACTGGTCTGGCAAACCCGCGGAACACGGCAACAATAAGGCCCAGTTGGAGCTGCCAACATCGCTCCTCACCTCGTCTCGTCCGGAATCTGAGCCATGTCTGAAGAAAAAAAAGCCGCCTATCTCGACCCGGCCAAAACCGCCTTCACCCTGTTCGACGAGTTCAAGAATTTTGCCTTCAAGGGCAATGTCGTCGATCTCGCGGTGGGCGTGATCATTGGCGCTGCGTTCGGAAAAATCGTCGACTCGCTGGTCAAGAGCGTGATCATGCCGCTCATCGCTGTCATTTCTCCCGGCGACAAGGGCTACGTGGACTGGAAATGGACCATTCGCGGGCAGGATGTTCCGTATGGCGTCTTTTTGGGAGACGTGGTGAACTTCCTGATCGTGGCCCTGGTGCTGTTCATCTTCATCGTGAAGTTCTTGGGCTGGATCATGAAAGCCAAGAAAAAGGAAGCCGCTGCGGCTCCCCCACCACCGCCGACGAAGGAAGAAGTCCTGCTGACCGAGATTCGAGATCTCTTGAAACAGCGAACAGTTTAAGGATCAACGAACCGACTAACATTTGTCCATGTTCCCGATAGCATTTTGGTGCTAGCGAACTATAGT
>JALORD010000514.1 GCA_025459145.1 Pirellulaceae bacterium
CTTGCTGGCGACCGCCTGCAACGGTACCAGAACGAAAGCCCGGTCGATCATCCAATCGTGATAGGTATTGGAGTTTTCCTGGGACTTTTCAAACGGGTCGCGGCGCAGATTGAACAGCAGCGGCAGGCGCAAGTGAACGAAAGGCTCACGCCACACGTCCAGTCGATGGGCGCGGTTCTCCAGGTAGATCGCCTTCCAGTCGCCGACGCGGATGGCGACGATTTCGCCGGCATCGTTCACGTAGATGAACTCCTTGCGGGGCGACTCCTTCGACTTGCCGCTCAAGTAGTCGAGCAGGTTGTAGCCGTCGATGTGATTCTTGTACTTGCGGCCGTTGAGCTCGACGCCCTGGAGCAGCCTTTCTTTGATGTCCGGCGCGCCGGCGGCGGCGGCGAACGTCGGCAGCCAGTCCTCGTGCGAGACGATGCCGTTGACCGTCTCGCCTGCCATGAACTTGCCAGGCCAGCGGACGAAGCAAGGTACGCGGAACGCCCCTTCCCAGTTCGAGTTCTTTTCTCCCCGGAAGGGCGTGGTGCCGGCGTCGGGCCACGTGTTGTAGTGCGGGCCGTTATCCGTCGAGTACTGCACGATGGTGTTGTCGGCGAGGCCCAGGTCGTCGATCAGCTTCAAGAGCTCGCCGACGTGCATGTCGTGCTCGACCATGCCATCGCCATATTCGTCCTGGCCCGAGAGGCCGATGTGCTCCGCCTTCACATGCGTGCGGAAGTGCATGCGGGTGCCGTTCCACCAGCAGAAGAAAGGCTTGCCGGCCTTGGCCTGACGGGTGATGAAGTCCTTGGCGGCGGCCAGGGACTCGTCGTCAATGGTCTCCATCCGCTTCTTGGTCAGCGGTCCGAGGTTTTCGATCGTCTGCGTGCCGCCCGGACCCGCCTTGGACTTGATGACGCCGCGTGGTCCGAATGTCTCCAAGAATGTCTTGCCGCTCGGGAGTTTCATGTCCCGCGGGTAGTCGCGGTTCTCCGGCTCTTCCTCGGCGTTGAGATGGTAGAGACTGCCGAGGAACTCGTCGAAGCCGTGCATCGTTGGCAGGTGTTCGTCGCGATCCCCCTGATGGTTTTTGCCGAACTGGCCGGTAGCATAGCCCTGGCTCTTCAGGACGGTGGCCATCGTGACATCGGTTTTCTGCCATCCTTCTTTCGCGCCGGGCATGCCGACCTTGGTCATCCCCGAGCGCACCGGCACGCTGCCGCTGATGAAGGCCGCACGGCCCGCGGTGCAGCTTTGCTGGGCGTAGTAGTCGGTGAAGCCAACGCCTTCCCGCGCGATGCGATCAATGTTTGGCGTCCTGTAGCCCATCATGCCGCGGTTGTTGTGGCTGATGTTCCAGGTGCCGATGTCATCGCCCCAGATGCAGAGGATGTTCGGCTTCTTCTGCTGGGCGGAGGCCTGCCCCACGGGGCCGGCCAGTGTGCCGGCAATGATGGAAGCCGCTCCGACGAACAGCCAAACGGGTAGTCGAATCATGTGGTTGCTCCCTTCGCCCATCTACGAGACACGAAATGGATCTGCGATTTACTTTCGTGCCGATGTGGAATCAGACTCGTCGGCAAATAGCGACGAATAGACGAGTCCCGCGGCGATCGCCCCCAACACGGGTGCGACCCAAAACAGCCATAGCTGGGCCAGTGCCCAACCACCTACAAAGACTGCCGGCCCCGTGCTGCGGGCCGGATTGACCGACAAATTGGTAACCGGAATGCCGATCAGGTGAATCAGCGTCAGCCCCAGGCCAATCGCAATCGGCGCAAAGCCAGCCGGTGCGCGTCGATCGGTCGCTCCCAGGATGATCAGCAAGAAAAAGAACGTGAGGACGACTTCCGCGACCAGACCGGCCAGCAGCGAGTACTTGCCCGGGGAATGCTCGCCATAGCCATTCGCAGCAAATCCGTCCTTAAGCGTAAACCCGCTCGTGCCGCTGGCAATCAAATAGAGTACGCCAGCCCCGGCAATGGCTCCCACCACCTGACTAATAATGTAGGGACCAATTTCAGCCGCGCCGAATCGCTTCCCGACGAGCAAGCCGATAGAAACCGCCGGATTCAAGTGGCATCCCGAAATGTGCCCGATGGCAAAGGCCATCGTCAGGACGGTCAAACCAAAGGCGAGCGCCACGCCCAACCAGCCGATGCCCACCTCCGGATGACCGGCGGCCAGCACGGCACTGCCACAGCCGCCAAACGTGAGCCAGAACGTGCCCAAGAACTCCGCGCCGCACTTTTTGGTCAGGGACATCCAGAGTCTCGCATGTATTTCTTCACGAGGGGCAGGACGAGCCTGACGAAGACTTCGCGGCCAATCGTCCGCCAGAGAAAAAGATCCGGGTGTTTGACGGTAGGCGAGAGGGGGGTTACTGTCCAATGCATGAAACGCAATCAAATCATGCGCGCGGCAAGCTAGGTCTCTGGATTTATTTCACCAATGATCGAAGTCCGCTTAATGGAGCATGCTCTGGCGGTGGCTGAAGAGGCCAGCTTCGCGTTGGCGGCGCAAGCCTTGGGGATCAGTCAGCCGGCACTATCGCGGAGCATCCAGTCGCTCGAAACCCAGTTGGGCGTGCAGCTTTTTGAGCGGAGTCATCGCCGGATTGAGCCGACGAATGCCGGGCGGGTTTTTCTCGAGCGGGCCCGCGAACTGGTAGCACGGCACGCTCAACTTACACACGAAATGGGGCTATTAACCCCCGGTTCGAACTCAAGTATTTCGCTGGTAGTCGGGCCCTATGTGGCAGATCTGGTAGCGGCTCCGGCGATTGCGGCCGCCGCGGCGTTGCATCCCAGTTCGCAGTTTCGGCTCCGTGTCGATAGCTGGGTGGAAGCAATCAAGGCGGTGCGAGCCCGCGAGATTGATCTGGCGGTGGCCGATTGCAGTCAGATCTTGGACGATCCCGAACTGGCCGTGTCGCCTCTGGGCACGAATCAAGGCTATCTGGTCGTCCGCCCGGGGCATCCGTTGTTGTCGCAGCGGGCGGTCGGTATCGCACAGATCCTGGCGTTTCCACTGGTCAGTTCCAGCCGCTTGCCGCCGCGCGTTCTAGGTCCCCTGGTTCAAGAGAGGGCCCAGGCCGCTGTGGCCAAAATGGCTGGATTTCCCGCGATACTGTGCGAGCAAGTATCGGTGATGCGGACGATTGTGGCGGCCTCCGACGCCGTAGGGATGTTCACACTGTCACTGGTCGAACAGGAACTCACCTCCGGCGCGCTGGTCCCGCTTCCCTGTCATTTGCCTTGGTTGCACACCCAGTTCGGAGTCGTGCACCGCCGCAATCGCGCGCTTTCCCCGGAGCTGACCTCGCTGATCAAGCTGATCACCAAGGCGGCCCGGGATTTGGAACGCCGCGAAGGGGAACTCCGCAGCCGCTTCGCGATCGAGAACCTCGCCGGCTGATCCGTCTCGGTGGGCCTCTTCGCCCGGACGGCAAAATTTCCGTGGCTTGCCTAACCGGCATGGGCCGCAGAGCCGCGAAAATCCGCTGAATTGTCAGCACTGCCCGTTTCGCGATCCGATAGATCAAGAGCATTGGTCACTTTTCGGCAAGCAAGGAAGCAAGCTGTGCGCTCGACAATCTTGTGCCTGGCCGCGATCGCCATCGGCTTGGTGGGGTTTCCAACAGGCGCGCAAGCCGAGGAATTCTCCAGCCTGGATGCTTGGGATATTTCGGGGGATTTGTCGGGGGAGCCGTGCGCCTGCGAGTCGGCCGCACCGCTGCCGCCGCCTCCCTTCGGCGGCTGTTGCCACGAGCGAGCGAAGCTGACCGGCGACTGGTGCGGCCATC
>JALORD010000100.1 GCA_025459145.1 Pirellulaceae bacterium
GCGAGACATCACAAACTACGACGACCTGCGCCGCCAACTGGAGCAGGTCGGCTGGTCGCGAGTGTTTGTGAAGCTACGCTACGGCTCTTCGGCGTCGGGAGTCGTGGCGCTCGCGTACGGAAAGGGAAAAATCCAAGCGACGACGAGTGTCGAATTAGTCCGTACGGGCGGCAAGACTCAGCTCTTCAACTCGCTGGCCGTGCGCCGCTATACCGACGAGCGCGATGTGGCGGCAATCGTCGACGCGCTATGCCGCGAACACGTTCATATCGAGCGGTGGATCCCCAAGGCAGCACTCGACGCGCGGACGTTCGATCTGAGGGTCCTGGTCATTGCCGGACAGGTCCGGCACTGTGTCGTACGCACCAGTCGCGGGCCGATCACCAATTTGCACCTGGGAAACCAGCGGGGCGACCTCGCCCGGCTGATGGGGTGCTGGCCGCACGCTGCAGCGGAACAAGCCTGCAGCGCGTGCCGGGCCACAGCAGCTGCCTTTCCCGGTTGTCTCTATCTGGGTATCGATCTGGCAATTTTGGCGGGGTTCAGTTCACATCGGCGATCGCATCCGCGCGCATTACGATTTGCCAGGACTTGGTTGACCTTGCCTTCCCTAGGAGGCAGAATAAGGTCGCATGAAGATCCGTTGATGGCAATCGCGCCATTTAAACGGCCGACGCCGCGGCAATCCCCTGTCGCGGTCCCGCCCCATTGCCTGCCTAGGACCTGCTCGATGAGCTTCCCGCCTGCTTCGTCGGTGGTTACTGCGCGGTCGATCGTCGCCCTGGCACTGGTCGTCAGCTCGGCCCTCGTCACCCGCGCACAGCCGACGGTATCGCACGCCCTACCGGGCGCCGTCGCACCGGGACAGACGACGACCGTCACCCTGCACGGCACGAAGCTCGACCACCCGCTGCGAGTTTGGACCAGCTTTCCCGCCCGCGTGGAAGTGGTCGCGGGAGATCCGAATGTCAAGGAACCGACCACGGCCAGCGTTCGGATCTCGTTGCCCGCCGGAGCGCCGCTCGGTAGCGGCGGAATCGTCGTGGCCAATGCCGCCGGGGCGAGTGAGATCGTTCCCCTGGTGGTCGACGACCTGCCAAATGCGGTCGATGCGGGCAATAACCACGATCCCGCCGCGCCGCAGGACGTGCAACTGCCCACTGCCATCGATGGGCATTCCGACGGCACGGCCTTCGACTATTACCGCTTCTCGGCCAAGGGAGGTGATCGCGTCTCGCTCGAAGTCCTCGCCACGCGGCTGGGCTGGGACTTCGATGCGGTAGTTCGGGTTCTCGATGCCGCTGGCAACGAACTGGCTCGCGCCGACGACGACCAGGCATCGGCCGCCGATCCGCGGCTGGTCTTCACGGCGCCGGCCGATGGTCAGTATGTCCTGGAAGTGCGCGACAATCGTTATCGCGCGGGGGGGCGGTATCGCATTCGCTTAGGCGCCTTGCCGCTCGTAACGACGCCGCATCCGCTGGTCGCCGCGCGGGGAATTGCGAGCACGGTCGCTTTTGCCGGTCCGCAGGTCGAGGGAATCGGCGCGCTGCATATTCTCGCACCGGCGGCGAGTCCTGCCACGCTCCCGATTCGCGCTGCCGGTCCGGGTGGCTCGGCCAGCGATGTGTCGCTCCTAACGACTGATTTGCCCGTGTCGGTCGAAACCTCGCCGGGTGACGACGCGGCGACGACCGCGGCTGCCATCTCAGGGGTCTTCGCCGGCCAACTGGAGAAAGAGAACGATCGCGATACGTTTGAGTTTGCGGCAACCAAGGGAACGGCAATCCAGTTTCGGGCGATTTCCCGCAGCGTCGGCTCGGCGGCGGTGCTCATGCTCCGTCTGCAAGGAGCGGCCGGCAACCCATTGGCCGAGAGTCCGATTGGCGAAAGCGACGAACCGGTGCTGAATTTTACGTTTCCCGAAGATGGGACGTATCGGCTCACGGTGGAAGACCTGGCCCATCGGGGCGGAACCGACTTTACGTATGCCATCGTCGCCCGGACCGGACCACAATTCTCGCTCGCACTCAAGACCGACCCGAACAATCGCCTCCGGCATTCCCTGCCGGCGGGAACCGGTGCTTTACATCTCGACGTTACCTGCCAGCGGTACGCCTATGACGGGCCGATCACCCTGGCGATCGAATCGCCACGCCACGGCTGGCAACTATTCAACAACGTCATCCCCGCCAAGGCGAACGAAGTGCGGCTGTACATCGTCGCTCCGATCGATCTGTCCCCCGGCGAGTTGGCTGAGCTACGGATCGTCGGGCGGGCGGACGATAGCGGTGGAAATTTCATCGCACCCGTGAGCACGCTCCTGCAGCTCCGCGCGGCACGGCCGTTTCAGCCGTATCCGCCGGCGTGGCAGGAGGGCCTGATCCTGGCGATGGGCGTTCCCATGACGCCGCCGTTTTACACGCTATCGGCGGATCGGCAGGAAGTGAACCTGGCCCGTCAGGTGGGCGAGACCAAGCTGACGCTCACATTCGAGCGAACCGATCCCAACTTCAAGGATGTCCCGCTCACCGTGCTGCCGCTGGGACTGCCAGCGGGAATCGCGGCCGAAGTGAAACGCAATAATCCCGGCCCCAAGGAAACCTACGACGTGGTGCTCAAGGGGCCGAAGGACATGGCCGAAGGAGTCCATTCGTTCCGCTACTTTGCGTTCAGCGAAATGGGCACCAGCGGCCGCTCGGTCCAGTCGGGCGATGTACGGCTGAATGTCGTGACACCGCTAGCCCTGGCCCTGGCACCAGCCGGGCCGCTGGCTCCCGGCGGCACGCAGAAGGTCAAACTGACGGTCACGCGGCGCGGGGATGATCGGCAGCCCGTTGATGTCACGTTCAAGGCTCTGCCGCCGGGCGTGACCGCTCCCGAGAAAACGACGCTGACCGCCGATCAGAACGAAGTGGAAGTCGAACTAACCGCGGCAGCCGATGCTGCGGCGATGAACTTTGCCGGACTCGTCGCAGCCGCCGCCAGCAAGTACGCGGGCGTCGACATTGCGGCGGAGAGCCCCGCCGTTGCACTCGAGGTAAAAGCGCCTTGAGCCGCGATCGGTACGCCTGCCTGATGATCCTAACCCATGGCCCCTGGGAACTTGTGATGAGCCTCAAGTTGACCGGTTTTGTTTTCCTGGCCGTTGTCGCAGCCTGGATGTCGCTGCCGGCAGGCATTTTAATTGCCGCGGACGCTGCAGGACTGGAACCGATTGCTATCGGCCAGCCCACGCGGATCGAAGTCTTCCCCACGGAGGCGAAGCTCGTCGGCCCGCGAAGCCACCTGCACTTGGTGGTGACAGGGCACTATGCCGACGGCAGTGTGCAGGATTTGACCCGTGCGGCTGAATTTACGACCAGCGACCCGGCGATTGTCGAGGTCGAGGGGGGGATCGCCCGTCCTCGCCAGGACGGTTCGGCCCAGATTACAGTCGCTGCGGGGGGACAGCAGGCATTTGCCAGCCTTTCCGTGTCAAATTTTGGCCAGCCGCAGCCGATTTCGTTCGAGTGGGAAACACTGGCCGCGCTGTCGAAGCAAAGTTGCAACAGCGGCGCTTGCCACGGTTCGCCCAGCGGCAAGGGAGGTTTTCGCCTGTCGCTGCGGGCATTCGACAAGGTGCTCGACTCCCTCACGCTAATTCGCGAGGACCTGGGCCGGCGGACCAATCCGGTCAGCCCCGACGAGAGCCTGCTCCTCGCCAAGCCGCTGATGAAGGTACCGCACGGCGGCGGCCTGAAACTGAAGAAGAGCGATGCCGCGTATTCGGTGCTGCGGCAGTGGATCGCCGAAGGGTGCCGCAATGACCCGGCCGAGACGCCGCGGTGCGTGAAAATCGAGGTCTTCCCGCCATCCGGACGCGTACTGAAGCGGCCGGCCCACACGCAGCAGCTGTGCGTGCTGGCGCATTTTGCGGATGGAACGATTCGCGACGTGACGGAACTTGCCTATTGCACGTCGTCCGACAGCCAGATTGCCGACGTCACGCCCGAAGGGCTCGTCATTGGCCACGACCGGGGAGAAGCTGCGATCATCGTCAAGTATATGGAGCACGTCGAGTCGTGCTTTCTGACCTTCGTGAAGGACATTCCGGGGTTCGCCTGGAACGATCCGGCCGCGGCGAACTATGTCGACGAGCACATTCACGCCAAGCTCCGGCAGCTGCAGTTCCTGCCGTCGGGCGTGGTGAGCGACGAGGAGTTCCTGCGGCGAGTGTATCTCGACGTGATCGGCCAGCTGCCGACGCTCGCCGAGACTCAGCAGTTCCTGGCCGATACCGATCCGGCCCGTCGGGCCAAGGTGATCGATCGCCTGCTCGAGCGGCCCGAACATGCCAAGTTCTGGGCCCTCAAATGGGGCGACCTCCTCCGCATGACGAATGCTCAGATGGGTCCCGCCGGAGTGCACAAGTTCCATCGCTGGATCGACCGGGCGTTTGCGACCAACATGCCCTACGACCAGTTTGCCCGCGAACTGGTCACCGCCAGCGGGAGCACCCTCGATCGGCCCCCTGCCAACTTCTACCGCACGGCGACCGACACGCTCGACGCTGTCGAGTCGATTTCGCAGGTGTTCCTGGGGGCCCGCCTGCAGTGCGCCAAGTGCCACAACCATCCGTTCGAGCGCTGGACGCAGGACAACTACTACGGTATGGCGGCCTTCTTCAATCGGGTCGAGCGCAAAAAGTCGCCGCGGGCCGACGAACTGTTCATCTACGTCAAGAATCAGGGCGAAGTGACCCAGCCCCGTACCGGCAAGCAGATGAAGCCCTGGCTTCCCGGACAGGGCGAAATCGATCCGCCGGCCGATGCCGATCGCCGGCAGAACTTCGCCGCCTGGCTGACGGCCAAGGACAATCGGCTGTTTGCCAAGGTCGAAGCCAACCGCCTGTGGAGCCAGGTGTTTGGCCGCGGGATTGTCGATCCGCCGGATGACTTCCGCGATTCGAACCCGCCGAGCAACGCCGCCCTACTCGACGCGCTAGCGATCGACTTTGCCGAGCACGGTTTCGACCGCCGGCATATCCTCCGCACGATTCTCAATAGTCATACCTACCAGGCCGACTTCCGCCCGAACGACTTCAATCGGGACGACGTGAAGTACTTTTCGCACTATCAGCCCCGGCTGCTCTCGGCCGAGCAATTGCTCGACGCGATCGGCACGCTCACCGACCTGCCCGAGGCATTTGCAGGATTGCCACCCACGGTCCGGGCCACGCAGCTTCCCGCGCCGGATCTGGCCAAGCACGAGTTCCTGAAGATCTTTGGCCAGCCCGAGCGGCAGACTGTCTGCGCCTGCGAGCGGGCCGGCGATTCAAATCTGGGGATGGCCATTCAGCTCTTCAATGGTCCGCTGATCTACGGCAAGCTGCGGGCCGAGAACAACCGCTTCCGCAAGCTGATCGCCGCGGGCAAGTCGAATGACGAGATCATTCGCGAGCTGTACCTGGCCGCCGTTTGCCGCCAGCCCAGCGACAAAGAGCTCGAGGCTAGCCTCGCGCACATTGCCGCGAAGGGGGATCAGATCGTGGCCCTCGAAGACATCGCCTGGGCGATCCTCAACACCAACGAGTTCCTGTTCCAACACTGAGTGCCCTTTCGACAACGCGTTCTCCAGATCGAACGATGACCAATCGCCTAATCTTGCTTGCCTTGCTTGTGCTCCCGGCCGCCGCTTACGGCGAACCGGTCAGCTTTAAGCGCGACGTCGCCCCGATCTTGCTCGATCAGTGCCTCGCCTGCCACGGCCCGAAGAAGGCCGAAGGGGGCTACCGGATCGATACGTTCGAGCGGGCCGTCGCCGCGGGAGATTCGACTCAGCCCGGCTTTCTGGCCGGCAAGCTCGAAGAGAGCGAAGCGTTTCGCCGGATCGTCTCAACCGACAAGGCCGAGCGAATGCCGCTCGAAGGGGATCCCCTGCCCGACGGTCAGATTGCCACATTGAAGCGCTGGGTCGAGGAAGGGGCCGCATTTGATGGGCCGGATCCCAAGGCTTCGCTCGCTTCGTACATCCCGCCCCCCACGCATCCCGCGGCCCCCGAATCCTACGCCGCCACGCTGCCGATCACAGCCGTCGAGTTCAGTCCTGACGGCCAGTCGCTCGCCGTCGCCGGCTACCACGAAGTCCTGCTCTACAATCCGGCCGACGGCGCTTTGATCCGTCGGCTCTCCAACGTCGGCCAGCGCACGTACGCCGTACGCTATAGTCCCGATGGGCAATTGCTCGCGGTCGCCTGCGGCACACCGGGCAAGCTGGGCGAGGTCCGAATTTTCAAGCCCGAGAGCGGCGAGCTCGTGCGTGTGCTGGGAACGACTAGCGACGTGGTGTTCGATTGTGCCTTTAGTCCCGCGGGCGATCGTCTCGCCACAGCGGCCGCCGACGGGACCGTGCGGATTTTCAAGGTCGCCGACGGTGCCGAAGAGCGCACAATCACCAGCCATAGCGATTGGGTCTTTGCGGTCGCCTGGAAGGCCGACGGCTCGCAGCTGGCCACAGGCAGCCGGGACAAAACCGCCAAAGTGTTCGATGCCCAAACGGGCGATCTCTTGATCACATTTTCCGGGCACAATAGTCCCGTGCGGGGCGTTCTCTTTCATCCCGATGGGGCCGAAGTCTACTCGGCCGGGACCGACAATAAGATTCAGCGGTGGAAGATCGCCGATGCCGCCAAGACCAAAGAAGTCGGCCTGGGGGGCGAAGTTTACAAACTAACGCTCGGGGGCGAGTCGTTCATCGCTCCGGCCGCCGACAACAAGGTGCGCGAATACAAGGCCAAGGAGCTCGATCAGATACGCGAATTGGCGGGCCCGACAGACTGGGTCCTCGCGGCTGATCTGCATCCTGAGACCAAACGCATCGCTGCCGGCTCGTTCGACGGCCGCGTCTTCGTCTGGAACGCCGAAGACGGCGCGGTGATCACGTCCTTCTTGGCCGCGCCCGGGTATGCGGCCGCGAAATAACGAATCCGCCGCTCGCGATTGGCGGGCAAAATTGGTTGTTCACAGGTCGCTGAGCATCTCGGGGCAGCGGACGAGCAGATCTCGCCGCCGCCCCCAAGATTGTCGCGACCAACTCGAACGGGCACTAACCCTTGCCCGCGTATTCCGCCGCGAAGAACTTCTTGCTGTCGGTCGGCGTGGCTTTGATCGTCCGGGCGCCTTCCTTCCAGTTGGCGGGGCAGACCTCGCCGTTGGCCTCGTAGTATTGCAGCGCCTTGACCATCCGCAGCGCTTCGTCGACGCTTCGCCCCAGCGGCAGATCGTTGACGACCTGATGGCGGACGACCCCTTCCTTGTCGATCAGGAAGAGTCCCCGCAATGCGATGCCTCCCGGCAAGAGTACGTCGTAGGCCCGCGAGATCTCCTTGTTCAGGTCGGCAACCATGGGATAAGCGATTTCGCCGAGGCCCCCTTCGGTCCGAGCCGTGTTGCGCCAGGCCAGGTGCGTGAAGTGGCTGTCGGTGGAAATCCCCAGCACCTGCACGCCGAGCTTCGCAAACTCGTCATTCCGATCGGAAAAGGCGATGATTTCGGTCGGGCAGACGAACGTAAAGTCGAGCGGCCAGAAGAAGGCCAAAACGTACTTCCCCTTGTAGTCGCTCAGGCTGATCTGCTTGAACTCCTTGTTCGGCATCACCGCTTGGGCTTTGAAATCGGGTGCCGGTTGCTGAACTAATACGCCCATGAGCAATATCTCCTAGTGGGTGACTGTAGGTGATTCGTGGATTAGTGGAGCTAGCGTCAGTATGCGGCGGGCGCCCAGGCAATCGGCGGCCGTTCCACTGAATCGATTATTCCCGACACGGGCCAGGCAGGGGAGGGGAGGAGCAGGCGACGCGGCGTCATCCCGCTTCTTTCGCACGGGCTGCTATGCTGGAAACGAGCCCTGTGCGGAAGTATTCTGGGCATTTACCCTTCCTCTGGTTTCCCACCCTCCCGCCGCCACTCGCTCACCGAAGGTGTCACCTCCATGAAACGGGCCCCGCTGCTGGCGTTGTTCACGTTGCTCGCCCCTCTCGCTCCCGCCGCCTGGGCGGACGACCTGTTTCCCGACAAGAACCTCGAACAGGTCGTCCGGCAGCAGATCTTCGAAAAGCGCGGCAAGACGGAGCCCCTGGTCGAGGCGGATGTTCAAAACGTTTCGATCCTGAGCGGCAAGGGAAAGAAAATCACGAACCTCGCCGGCCTCGAAAAGTGCAAGAACTTGCTGGCGATCGACCTCGAAAACAACGAGATCGCCGATCTCGAGCCGCTCAAGGGACTCACGTTGGTCCAGCAATTGAATCTGGCCGGCAACAAGATCACCAGCGCCGCGCCGCTCGCGGAACTGAAGAAGCTGCAGTATCTCGATCTGCACAAGAATCAGGTTTCCGACGTTGCGCCGCTCGCCGAACTCAAAGCGCTGCAGTTTCTCGATCTGGCCGATAACCAGATCAAGGACATCGCCCCGCTGGCGGGCCTCGCCAAGGTGCACGCCCTCTATCTGACGAACAACCCCGTCGCCGACTTTGCGCCGCTTGCGCAGCTCAAGAACATCGAGCGACTCGACCTCAGGGGCACCGGCATCAAAGATCTCGCCCCGCTGGCCGACCTTAAAGAGTGGCAGCGGCACCTGTTCCTGCACAACAACCAGGTGACCGACCTCTCGGTCCTTGTCGAAATGGCTAAGAAGGACTTCGAGGGGGAAAAGCGATTCGCGCCCTTCTGGGAAATCTGGATCGGCGAAAATCCGCTCTCCGAAGAGGCGAAGACCAAGCAGGTCGAGGAGCTAAAGAAGTACGGCGTCGATGTGCACACGACCTGGCCGTAGGGCGTACGTCGCACATCGCCCGAGAAGTTTGACGGTCCGCCGCCCGATCCCGTAGAATCCCGCTAGGGGATTATCCACGGAGGCGGGACGATGTGCCGGACGCAGCGTTGGCAACGGAGAGGCATCCTTGCGGCAGCCGCCGCTGCGATTGCCGTGCTGTACGGGACAATGCCGCTCGCCAAGGCCCAACAGGTCACCGTCGGAACGCCCTTTAACACCGCCGGCAGCAGCTATTACGAGCAGTTCGGCGTGCAGTGGGGCCTGCGCGGCAACGGCTGGTTTGCTCGATTCGGCGGACCGGTGGCGCCACCCTTTGGAGGCTTCGATCCGAATGCCGGAGCCTCGTTCGGCTTTGGCGGCCGCAACGGATTCCTGAACTTCTCGGCCGGCCAGGGAAGCAGCACGACCTTCGGCAGCCAGACGCCGATCCTCACGTTGCCGAGCGGCGGCACGGGCTTTTTCGCGGATCAAACAATGCGGCCGTTTGTCACGGGAATCGTTCCCGTTGTGGGCGATGGTCCGCCCGTCGTCCCCTTCCGCTCGGTCCTCGATGAACGCCTGTCGCGTCTGTCAGTGGGTCAACGGTCGGCAGGTCAGCCGGCGACATTAGCCAGTGCCGCTTCTGTGGCGACGGCAACCGATGCTGCAACTTCAGCGAGCGCCGTGCCGGCCGTCTCGGCGAGTGCCGCCGGACCCAGCACGGCTGAACGGGGCGACCTGAGCATCGCCGAGATCGAGGCCAGCCGGGCCCACGAGCAAGCCGCACGCGAAGCTGCCGAACTGGCGAAGATCGACGAGCTTGTCG
This sequence comes from Pirellulaceae bacterium, assembly GCA_025459145.1. Lineage (GTDB taxonomy): Bacteria > Planctomycetota > Planctomycetia > Pirellulales > Pirellulaceae > CAYLLN01. The sequence goes on from JALORD010000100.1 coordinate 9,617, forward strand.
CCAGCGGCGAGGCGGCACTGGCGGCCGGCAAGGCAGCCGCGGCCAGAATCTACTGGCAGCAGGCCGCCAGGCGGGCCGTCGGCGAGCAGCGAGCGCGAATCTTGAAGCGGATCGAATCGGCAAAATAGGACGATGTCACTCGCCCGCCGCATCCGCCACGGTCGGCGCCGGCTGCGAGTTCGCAAAGCTCCTCGGTCCGTAGACCTTTTCGCGATACAGCACCAGCCCGTGGGCGGCGTGATACAACGCTCCGCACTCGACCGGCACCGGTTTGCTCTTGCGGAAAACCTTGCACACGTCGAGTACCGCCCGCTTCACCCAAGGTTCCTGCAGTTGTTCTTTGTCGAGCGCCGTTACGACGAATTCGAGCGTGTGTCCGGCGGAGCCCATCGCTACATCAACCCCCACCGACTTCCCGGGGCGGAGAAAGTAGTTGGACGAGAGCGAACCGTCGGGATTCTGAAAATTACGGGCGTCGTCGACGCACTTCTTGATCCGCTCCTGGAGCGTTTTCCAGATGCCTTCGACCTGACCGCCGGCTGCGACGTGCCGATTGTAGACCATCGTGAGGGCCGTCATGCGGTGGGTGCCGCCGCATGGGCTTTCGTTCAGATCGTGCTCCAGCTCGATCTCGACGAGCTTGGGAATGCTCCACTTTTCGCCGTCTCCGGCCGTCCATTCGTAGTCGGACGGGTAATAAGCGGACAAAGCCATCAACGTCCAACTGTATTCGCGAAGCGGATTCTTGTGAACGTCGAGCTTCATCTGCTCGATGTAGTCAGCGACCGTGTGTTCTTCGCCAGCGACGATCATCTTCTCGTCGAGCGAAAGTTGGCAGTCGGACAAATAGCCCATCCACTGGTCGGTGTGCCCCTGGCCCATCTTGTCGCCGGCGATGTACGTCTTTACGCCCCGGCGGCCCGTCTCGGGATCCAGAATGTCTCCCAATTGCAGATCCATCCCCTTCATGGGACGCCCGGCGAGCACATAGTCGACCGCCGATACATCACGCTCGCCGTCGTGAATGAGAAACTCGCGTTTGAACGCCAGGGCCCCGTGGATGATCTGCCAGGCGGCCTGGTCGTTGTCGGTCGTGCCCACCGAAAGGCGGCGCTGCTCATACGTATGTTCGAGCACATCGTCGATCTGGCGGAGAATCTCGTCGTCGGACGGAAGAGCGCCATCGCCCGATTCATCACCGCCCGCCGGCGATGAATGCGCGGTTTCTGTCGATGTCGTCCCGCTGCAACCGGAGAGGAAAATCGGAGTTACCGCAGCCAACGTGAGGAGTGCAAAAGCGCGGCGGGCAAACAGTCTCAGATTACGACAAGGCATGGCGGGCGATCCGGCGAGGGGAGCGGAGGAGGCAATCCGCTGATTCTACCCCTTCGTCGGCTCAAGTGTCAGAAGATCCGCAGTCTGGGGAAAATGGTGCATCTATAGCGATCGCACGACCTGAACGATAACGCTCCACGGCGAGCCATTCGGCTGAGATGCGCTCTCAATAACTATAGTGGCCACAACATTTTGCGTCGTTTTTCTCGCTGCGCAGGTTGAAGGCAGGCAGCGTGCTCTTTAGAATCCCTCGCAGGTCGGGCTCGCTGCCGTTAGTACGGGTTGCGATCTGCCTTTTCTTTGTTCCACCCCTCTAAACTACGGCTGGGCGCTGCCCTGCCGCGAAGTGAGCCGATGCTTGCCCGCAAGCCCATCTTCCCGAACGTCATCGAAATGAATTATCAGGCGGGCGAAGTCCTGGGGTGCTGTGTGTACCTCGTCTTCGACGGCCCCGACTGGATCCTGATCGATATCGGGCTCGAAGAGACGGTGGAAGAAATCATCGAGTTGATTCGGCAGATGGATTTCCCGCTCTCGCGGTGCAAGATGATCATCGGCACTCACGCCGATGTCGACCACATTCAAGGACTGGCCAAGGCTAAGCAGCTCCTGAAGGCCCCCGTGTTCACGCATCCCCGGGCGATCGCCCCGCTCGAATCGGGCGACAAGCTCCGGACGTTTGCCCAGATCGAAGCGCAAAAGATCGACATGGCGATGCCGCCGGTCAAAATCGACGGCACGATCGATGAAGGGGAACAGATCACGGTGGGCGGGCTCAAGCTCGATGTCTGGCTCACTCCCGGCCATACCGACAGTCAGCTCAGTTTCCGGATGGGAGACATCCTGTTCTCGGGCGACAACATCTATCGCGACGGCTGTGTCGGGGCGATCGACGCGCATCACGGCAGCGATATCGTGGCGTTCATCAAGTCGCTGCGGCGAATTCGCGAGAGCGATGTGACCTGGCTGTTGCCGAGCCACGGCCCCTTCTTTCGCAAGGACAACGCGCTGCTCGACAAGACAATTGCCCGCCTCGAAAGCTATCTCCACATGGCCGACTTTGGCACCTGCGCCACCGACTGGCCCCTGCTCGACGAGTGGGAACAGGAACTGGCGGCGGGGACGAAGGCGAATTAGAAGCTTTGGCAGTTTAGAACGGCGGGTTTGTTTCACAGTCACACGGCAACAAAAATGACCGGCGTCTAGTCACTTCATGCACGCTCACGATACTGTCAACCTCACGCACGACCCGGTCCACGGATACATTCCCTTTGTGTCGGGAGCGGGTTTGCCGGCTGACGAGGTTTCCGAGCGGCAGATTATCGACGACCCGTGGGTCCAGAGGCTGCGGCACATTCATCAGTTGCAGACCGCCTGGTGGGTGTATCCTTCGGCCGAGCATACGCGTTTTCCGCATGTGCTGGGGGCGATGCACCTGGGAAGCCGGGCGACCGCCGCGCTATATGACAGCCTGCAGGAAGTGTGTCCGGACGTTCCCAGCCGGGGCTATGTCGAGACGCTGCTGCGCATGGCGGGGCTCTTGCACGATGTAGGACACGGCCCGTTCGGCCACTTCTTCGACGAGCACTTCCTTAAGGGGTTCGGCCTGACGCATGAGACTCTGGGAGCGGCGATTATCGAGGAGCGGCTGGCGGAGAAACTCGTCCGCCTGCGGCGAAATCCGCACTCGGCGCTCCTTCCCAGCGAAACGCTCAATCCGCAGCAGATCGCCTGGCTGATCCAACGGCCGCGCGCCGGCGATGATCAGGAGCGTCCGAAGTGGCTCGTACTGCTGCGGGCCCTGCTCTCGGGCATTTATACGATCGACAACATGGACTTTGTCCTGCGCGATGCGCAGATGACCGGTTACAGCCCGCGCTCGTTCGACCTCGATCGCGTGCTGCACTACAGCTTCTTCTCGCCGCAAGGGCTGACGATTCACGACCGCGGAATCGACGCGCTCGTGCGGTTCATGGGCGTGCGGGCTGAACTGTTTCGCACCGTCTACTTTCATCGTACCGTCCGGGCGATCGATCTGGCGCTCAAGGACCTGTTTGTCGCCAGCCGGGAGAGGATCTTTCCCGGCAACCCGCGCGAACGGCTCGACGACTACCTGTATTTCACCGAAACGTCGCTCCTCGTCGACACCCAGCGGTGGGCCAGTGCGGCCGACCCCGCGCTGCGCGATTTAGGCGCGCGGTGGCGAGCGCTCATTGCCCGACAGGTGCCCTGGGT
>JALORD010000515.1 GCA_025459145.1 Pirellulaceae bacterium
GCACGTCACTCACCCACCGACACGTAGCGGCCGTATTCACCTTCGCTTTCCTGCTCGCTCACATCGACATCGATCCCCAGTTGCTGGATGCGCGCCATCATGGCGTCCGACATGTAGTGATGATGCAGATCGAGCCGCTTGAGCTTCTTCACCGCGGGAGCCGCGAGCAGCGCGGCGGCTCCTTCGTCGCCAAGCGTGCCGAGCGACAGATCGAGCACGTCGAGCTTTTCGAGGAGTGGCGATTTCGCCACCGCCTGCGCGACTGCGTCGGCGATATCGCTGTCGCGCAGGCCCAGATACTTGAGCCGCGGAAACCGGTCGTCTGCCAGGAGCGGCAGCACGTCATCAATCGAGCCGTCCCAGCCGTAGTCGTCGGTGCCGAGATACAGCTCCAGGTGTTCGAGCGCCGGCAAGCTCGCGGCAGCCAGTTCGGCAAGCACGGACTTGGGCAGACCGCCGCACTCGATCGTCAGTTGCTTCAAGTGATTGTGCTGCACGCGCCCAAGCTTGAGGCCATTGCTCCCGCGGAGGCCGAAGATCTCCAGCCGCGGAAACGCCTGCCAGACGGTCGAGACGTCGGTCTGGTGAATCCAGGAGACTTCGTTTTCTTCCTGCGCGATGTCCCCCAGAAACAGAGCCCGGAGGTTCGGCAGCCGATCGGCTGCGGTGACAAGAGCCTCCAGAATGTCTGCGGGACTGTTTTCGTACAATTCGCCCGACCACGCTCCGACCAGGAGAGCCGGCATTCGATCCGCGCTGTCGGTCGCCAAGAGTTCGCCGAGCAGATCGACCGCCGTCCGGTCCGAATCGTAATCGACCCGCAGCCGCGGGGCGACCGTCGTCCAGTCGTGGGGCGACTGGGCGTCAAAATCGACGACGCGCAGGCCCGCAAACGATTCCAGATTTCCAAACACGCGAGGTTCCTTTCGCCGGAAGAGGGAGGACGACCGGTTTCGGTGGGCCGGAAAACCGCCTATCGTGCCCCTCGGAAGTCTGCTTTGCAACGCCCGGCGCAAAAAACTCCATGGAATACGAACTGCCGTTTATCGCGGAGATTCGGGCGCATCCCGAGGACGACGTACCGCGGCTCGTATACGCCGACTTTCTGGAGGAAGCGGGCGATCCGCAGGCGGAGTTGATTCGCGTCCAGGTGGAGCTGTCGCGCCTGCCGCCGGGCGAGCCGATTCGCCGCGAACTGGAGCTGCGTGAGGAAGCGATCCTCGCCGAGTATGCCGAGGCCTGGCTAGAACCCTTGCGCGCATTGGGGGCGGAAGGGGTCTCGGCCCGCTCGTTCCAACGCGGGCTGATCGAGCGAGTCCAGATCACGGCGGAGAACTTCCTGCGGCACGGCGAGCAATTGTGTCAGGAATGCCCCGCGCTGCATGTGCTCGACCTGCGACAAGTGCGGGGCCTGGCCGAGGATCTGAGCCGCCAGGCACTGCCGCCGCAGATCACCGCGCTCGAACTGAACGCCGCCAAACTTGGGCGAGATGAGCTGGCTGCGCTCGGACGGGCCCCCTGGATCGAGCAGATTGCGTCTCTCAGTGCCGCTTTCAATCAGCTCGATGATGGGGCACTCACGATCCTGTTTCGCCATCCCTGGCCGGGGCTCGTGAGCCTCAATCTCAGCGTGAACCGCCTGACGGCTGCGGGGCTCGTGCCGCTGGTGGCCCCGGGAATATTGCCGCGTCTGGCCCGGGTCAATCTGAGTCTCAATAAACTGGGGGACGCGGGAATCGACCGGCTGGCCGATTCTCCGCTGGCGGGTCAACTCCGCGAACTGGATCTCGGTTCGACGGGAATCACCGGCGGGGGTGTCGCGCGAATCGTCGCTTCGCCGATCGTGCAGAGCATCGAGCGGCTGGTGCTGCGCGGCGCGACGCTCGGCGAAGGGAGCGAGCGAGCCATCGCGGCACTGGCGGCTGCCCCGCGGCTCGTGCAGCTCGACCTCCGCGGGACAACTCGCGTTCTCGGCCGGTATGGCTACGGCAGCGTTCCCTCCGGCGCGCCGCCCGAGCTAACCGAACGGCTGGGGAATGGTCTCTTGTGGTAACCGCTTCAGCACGATGACGGATCGGAGCCATGCTCAGATATCGATCGCCCGGCGGCCAAAGCGACGCCGCAGCCGCTCGACTCCTGCCGCCGGAATCGGATTGCCGCGAAGGCCGATGTGCCGCAGGCGGGTGAGTGTGCCGGTTTTGGCCAGGGTTTCGGCGCCGATGGCGCGAATTTCGTTCTGGTGCAAAAGGAGCACTTCCAGCTGCGCGAGGATCGGCGATCCGGCGAGTGCCGCGAGACCGGCGTTCCGCAGGCTGTTGTTCGCCAGATCGAGCAGCTCGAGATGTTTGAGCGGGGCCGCACTCGCGAGCAGTTTGGCCTCCTCCTGGCGGAGATGATTGCCGAGCATCACGAGCCGCCTGAGCGCGGGAAAGTGCGGCGATTCCAAGAGCTTGGCCAAATCGCTCGTCTCGATCCAGTGGCTGCCGAGCGACAGGCCGCGCAGGCGGGCCAGATGTGGACATCCCGCCAGCCGGCCCAGATCACCTCGCGAAACGCTGAGGGCCACCGACTGCAGCGGATGTTCGGCCAGCCAGCGTGCCCCGTGCTTGATGAACTGCTCGGCGGTGGTAGCCGCGAACTCCACAAATCCCCGGCGAAACGTCCACTGCGAGCAATGGGCCGCGAGCGAGCCCACCCACTGCGGTTCAAACTCGCGCAACAGCTCGTCCCCGCGAATGCGCAAGTCGGAATCTAAGCTGGTGACCGATTCGTCGGCAGCCTGCTGGCACTGCAGGCGGATGAACTCGCCCCGCGGGTCGCCCCGCTCTTCGAGCCAGTCGGCCAGGATGAGCCGGGGCATGTCGTCGTCGGGATCGCGGCAGATCTCTTCGAAGAGGGGCGCGACTTCGCCCGCGGCCAATTCGCTCATCGGGCCTCCCGCGGAATTCGTTCCAAGAGCCCGGGGCCGTAGATCGCCTCCTGGCCGAGTTGCGGCAAGTTCACGTAGCCGATGTGACAGCCGCAGGTGTCGTTGGGGCAGGTGCGGCGAGTGAGGACGCGCTGCCATTGGGGTTCGTAGAGGTTGCCGAGCACCTCAGGCACAAAGTGGCAGCGGCGGATGTTTCCGTCGCCGTCGACGGCTAGTGATGTTTCTCCGGCCAGGCAATGCATGCCGCGGCTGGGATGATCAGCCAGGTTGGTGCGAAAGTGCGGATCGATGCCGGTGAGCCGCTCGATTTCGTCGGACCGATAATAATCCGGTTCGTCCTTGTACGCATTGATCCAGAGGTAGACGCTCGCCGGCAATCTCGACCGCAGCTCGTCGATAGCGTCGAACGCCTCGCGGAGGCCCACGACGCCGACGCTGTAGCGGACGCCGCGGGTGTCGAGTTCCCGTGTTCGACCGAGAAACTCGTCGAGCGAAATCTGCGTCGGATGCCAGGTGCACCAGAGGGCCAGCCGCGAGCGGTCGCAGTCCGTCAGCCAGTCGAGCTGGCAGGAAAGGTTCGTTTGAATCGCGACTCGCCGAATATGCGGCAAACGGCTCAATCGCGCGAGCGCCTGCTGATACCAGCGGCGAATGAGCGCTTCGCCCCAGGGGGTAAACAGGATCGATAAATCGGGGTTCACCTGACGCGCAGCCCAATCGACAAAACGCGCCAGGGCTGCCGCGTCCCGCTTCAGTTCGGCAGCTGTCTCGTGCCGTTTGGCGAACGGGCAATAGCGGCAGTCGTAGTTGCAGCTGGAGAGCGGACCGCGATAGAGGATCCGGACATGCTGGAGCGGC
>JALORD010000101.1 GCA_025459145.1 Pirellulaceae bacterium
TCGAGCGAGCGGAGCGACACATCCTTGAGCATCGGCGGGACGTCGCCGCGGGCGATCCGGGCGGCGAACCCTTCCACCACGGCCGTCTTGCCGACCCCCGCTTCGCCGGTCAGGATCGGGTTGTTCTGCCGCCGCCGCATCAGGATGTCGACGATCTGGCGGATTTCTTCGTCGCGGCCGACGATCGGATCGATCTCGCCCAGGCGGGCCCGCTCGGTCAGGTCGACCGAGAACTGCTTGAGCGCCTGCTGCTTCCCCATGGCGGCCGGGGCCATCGCTTCGCTCGCTTCGCCGGGGACCGCACCGCCGAGGTTTGTCCCATCGGTCGCCCGCAGCGAATCCTCCGGCGAGCCGCCGCAAATCTCCGCGAACTTGTCGGTCAGGGCGTCGCCGCTGACCTTGCTGAACTCCTTCGACATGCTGGTGAGCGACGCGGCGAGGCCCCGCGTCTTCAGGATGCCGAGAACCAGATAGCCGGTGCGGACCTGCGAATCCTTGAACATCAAGGAGCCATAGACCCAGCCCCGTTCGACCGCTTCTTCGAGCTGCGAGGAGAGGTCCGATATCGACGACGAGCCGCGCGGCAGGCGGTCGAGCGTCTCGGTCATGTCGCGCACGAGCCGCGCCGGATCGATTCCGAAATGCTTGATGATCCGGTGCAGGTCGCTGTCCTGCAGCTGCAGAACCTGGTGAAACCAGTGGACCAACTCGACGTAGGGATTCCCCCGCAGCTTGCAGAAGACGGTGGCCGCTTCGATCGCTCGATAGGCCAGGCTGTTGAGTTTGCCAAACAGAGCGACGCGGCTGATTTCGGCCATTGCGGACTTACTCCTGAGAAGAATATCGCGGTTTTAGCAGATGGGCGGGGGGCACGGTATTGGCGAAGGAAATTGGCAGGAACGACAGGACTTGGAAGGAAGCCTCAGTGACGAAGCACCAATGACCAGGTACCAATCACCAAACAATTACCAAATTCCAAGGTTCGAATGACCGACCGCCGCGGGCCGGATGGCAGCTCCCAACAAGGCGGCACGTTTGGGTCATTCGTGATTGATGATTGGGATTTGTTTGATCATTGGTGCTTGGTCATTGGTCATTCCTGAACTCGCCGACGGTTTCCGATCGCTTAACCCTTACCCGGCGGCTCGCTCGGACTTGAGGCTGCCCGGCCGGAGGACCAGGTCGGCCGCGTCGACGGCGGGGGGTTGGCTGACGAGCCAGCTCGTCCACCCGAGGTTGCCGAGCGTGCCCAGCTGTGCGGAGGGGACTTCCTCCCGCTTCAGGATCAGGTGCAGGTCCCACTCCAGTTCCCACCCGACGTAGTTGTCGACGACGGCGATCAGCCGCTCGAGGCTTTCGCCCCCCGGAAGCAGGCGGACGTAATTGGCAAAGCTCATCGGCCCGGCGGCGATCCGGAATTTCTGCTGGCAGTCCCAGACCTTCTCGCCGATCGTCGTCGTCATGCCGAGGCTGGCCGCCGGCCCATGGCTGCGGAGCACGCAGCGGCAATCTTCGGGAACGTCGATCCACTGGCCGATGAATTCGTGCAGCTGCATCGGCAGCTCGAAGAATTCTCCCAGCATGGCCGCCAGCCCCTCGGCATTGCGGGCGTGGGCGACCAGGCGGCCGGCGAAGTGCAGCTTGGCCAGATCGGGCATCGCATCCCGCGCTTGGAGGGCGGGACTGCCGATGCCGGCGATCGAACCAACGTAGGCGGCGAATCGATCGCTCGCGGGCCGGTCGAACTGCGCCGCGGGCTGTGCCGCCGACCAGGCCCGGTAGAAGAGCGACAAGAGACGATGGTGAAAAATATCGACGAACCGGACGAGCGTCGCATCGCCCGAGTTGCGCATCCGGTCGCGGGCGTACTCCGTCAGGTGCAAGGGAAGCGGACCGTTGGGGCCGAAGAGTCCGGCAAACTGCACCGCCAGCCGCGGCGGACGGCCGGGCGCTCCGGGCTCGAACCTGGCCAGCGTCGCCGGCGCGAAAGCCATCGACGGCTCTTGCGAGAGGCGGATCGGATCGTCCTGCGCACGGAGCGACGTCCCCAGCCGAGGCTGGCTCGGATAAGCCGCTTCCAGGCGGCGGAGCGCCTGGTAGAAATCGAATTGATGCGGTCGCGCCTGCAGCTCCGCGAGCAGCTGGTTCAGGCAATCTGCCGCCGACCGATCCGTGCCGGCCATCGCATGACCTGTCCCCGATCGACGGTTGCCAGGACCGTCTCGGTAAAGGAGTTGAGGGAAACGTAGCGGGCGAAGAATCGTTCGAGGACCGCGCCTAGCAGGAACACGCCAGTCCCTTCGAAGCCCGATTCCTCGCAGGTGACAACAATTTCGAGCCCCCGCCCGAAGGTGATCGGCCCGGACGTGGGAATGCGGCGGGTGATGGGACGCGAGCTGACCGAGCGGACCCCTTCGATCTGTTTGCCGATCGAGGGCTCGCCCGCATCGCCGTACAGCTTGAGCAGGTCGCGGAGGGCGACCGCTCCCTGCCGCTCGTCGTTGTCGACAAGCGAGAGGTAATTGAGCGTGAGCTGATTGATGAGCCGCCAGACGAAATCGCCGTCGGCGAACGTGGGGGATTGCCGCGGTCGGGTCGGCCCGTGCAGACAGCGAATGCTGGACACGGGCGCGCCGGTCTCCAGCGTAAAGTCGGTGAGGCCTTTGCCGATCGGCATGAAGATCGGCAAATCGCGATTGGTGCAGCGGGTCGAGACGGCCAGTTGCCGCAGGTCGTGCCGATAGGGCGCTTCGTCCGCATCGACGAGCGCCAGGTAGACCTCGCTGCCGATGTAGCTCGATCGCGGGCCGAATTTCCGCTGGCCGGTCGAGAGGATTCGCGGCGCCCGGTGGACCGTGTAATAGGCCCGGCTGGGAGCGCTTGCGCTTGCGTCACTGGCCGAGTAGAACGGCCGGAACCGCTGTTCGTCGTCGAGGCTGGTGCCGAAGCCCGAGACGCCTTCGACCGAGTACACCTCGAAATCGAGCGGCCGCGTGCGGTCGGGCACGACGTGGTGCTCGAACGACTTGTCGCTCAGATGGATCCGGTCGGCCATTTTGGGGAACAGGTTGACCGCCGGCGAGCAGTAGAGCCCAAAGCTCGAGGCATCGACGTAGCTGGCAATCTGCGGCTCGTACTTGTCGAGCAGGATCAGCACGTCGATCTCGCTGTCGCCGCACCGGGAGATCGCGGGCGCAAGACCTGCGAGTTCGAAGAACATGTACCGCTGCGGACAGGCGAAATACTCGGCCAGGAGCCGATAGCCCTGAAACGAGCGGGGGCCATAGGGGAGCAGCGCTTCCGAGTCGTCGAAGCCGCGGCTTTGCACGTTCGTCCGCGGCAATGCGACCTGCCACGGGGCGGGATGGGCGAGCGGCCGGATCACCATACCCAGGCAGTTGGCCATGAGCTGTTCGTAAATCCGCATCGGCAATTCGCCGCTGCCGCGAATGAAAATCGGCAGGTTGTCGAGCTTCAGCTTCGACAGCGGCAAGCCGGCCATCGCCCGCAGCCGCAGCCGCAGGACCGAACGCACCCCCGGGACGGCGGACAGTTCCATGCCGGCGGCGTCGCGGCTCATGTACTCAGCAGCGGACAGATCGAGCGGCCAGAGCGTCACGTCGTGGGCCGTGCGAAATTCGCAGCTCGTGGCGTCCCCCTTGCCGAGGATGCTCCGCAGTGCGGCTTGCCGGCGGATGACGTACCCTTCGGCCAGCGAGCCTTCTTTGAAATCGGGCTGAAACTGCACGACGGCCATCGCCGGAGTGGGCGAGACGTAGTGCGGATAAACCATTTCAAACAGGTGCTGCGCGAAGCGGGGAAACTCCGCGTCCATTCGCAGCTGAATCCGCGCCGCCAGAAAGGCGAACCCTTCGAGCAGGCGTTCGACGTACGGATCGGCGCATTCGAACTGGTCGAGCGACAGCCGGCCGGCGATTTTGGGATACTCGGCGGCAAACTCGCCCCCCATCTCGCGGAGGTGCGCAAGCTCGCGGTTGTAATAGCGCAGCAGCCGGGGATCCATCGCAGCGGCTCCTAGCGACCGACCTCGTTAACGCTGAACTCGCCGTTTTCCAGGTCGATCTCGGTCTTGAGAAACAGTTCGAGCGGCACCGGCTGAGCCCACAGCTCGCCCGTGATTTCGAAAACGAGCGCGTTGTGGTTCATCTGGTCGTCCGAGGCATGGGCCCGCACGCGCAAGCTGTGCCGCAGGATGCGCGGTTCGAAGTCCCAGATGGCCTGCCGCACCAGCCGCTCGATTTCCGCCACGTCGATCGTGCTCGACGTGAGCCCCGCCAGGTCGGGCAGGCCGAAATTGAGCACCGACTTGGCGACGTGCGGATGCTCGGTGGCTAGGTTTTCCCGCACCATGTTCGTCGAGTTGAGCAGCCACGCCAGATCGCGAAGGACGCTTTCCCGCAGCCGCGAGATCGACAAGACGCGGCGATTGCGGGCCTCTTGCGACTCGTCGGGCTCTTCGTCGGTCAGGCGGTCGAGCAAGGAGGGCTGCAGTCGTTCCTGCGGCGTCAGGTCAGCCATGGTCGTCGGGTGTCTCCTCGGCCGCTGTCGATTCGACGTTAAATCGGATCTGCCGCAGATCGAGCAGCGCGTGTTCCCCGCCATCGGTCGCCAGCATCCGCTGGCCGGTGCCGACATACGTTTCGGGGGCGGCCGCGACCCAATCGGTCGCCCGACCGAGGCGGATCAGCGGGTCGGCACTTTGCTCCGAACCGGGATAGCGCGAGGGTAGCAGGCCGACCGCCGTGCCGCCGTTGGCCCAGGTGAAGTGGGCCGGCATCCAGACGAAATCACGCAAGTCGGCCGGCGGATCGAGATCGATCTGCCCAATGCGGGCCTGGGGAATCCAGTAGTAGCGGCCGTTGACGACCGCCTCGAACAGCGGGCCCAGCCGGCTATCGGCATCGGCCAGCCACTCGAACGCCGCTTCGCTCGTTTCGGGATCGGGCCCGGTGCGGCGGGTTTCGAGCGTGAGCGTGCCGCTTGTCGCGGGGGCCTCTTCGAGGGCCTGCGCCCGCAGGGCCGCGGCCTCTTTCCAGTTGCCGGCGGCATCCAGGCGGAGCGCTTCCATGAGCAGGGCCACCCAGTTCTCGGGCTGGCCGAAGACGACCGGCGTCCGCTTGCCGGCGAAGACTTCGGTGCGGAACAGTTCGCACTGCACGGCTTCGCGGTAGGTCTGCACCATCGGCAGCGTGGCGGCGTCCATTTCGCCCACGACGCTGAGCTGCGTGAGGGCCCGCTGCCAGTTGCCTTGCACGGCGAGGAGCTGGAACAAGAACACGCGGAGCCGCGAATCGGCCGGCTTGTTGCGCACTTCCTGCTGGAGCTGCGCGAGGGCTTCGTCGAGCTTCCCTTCCCGGACCAATTGTTCGGCCGACATGAGTTCCTCCTGGCACGGCCGCTTGGAAGCGGCGCAGGGGCCGCTTCCAAGTCAGAAATGACCGCCGTAGGACGGGCCTCCTGGCCCGTCCGAACGGGTCGGGGAGACCCGTTCTTCACGCTTGACGTGTCCAAATAGCGCGCGAGCGCCAAACGAACACTAGGGAGTCCAGGCCTTATTACCCAGCCGGTCCCAACCCTTGTCGCCGGCGGCGACGTAGGAAGTTCCGTCGTACGTGTAGTACTTCATCCAGACCTTCCAGTACCAGAGCGAGATTTCCTCGGTCGGCCGTTCGTCTTCGTCGCCGCTGATGCTCCAGCTCGAGATGATCGGGTTGTCGAGGACGAACTCGAGGTAGAGGTTGTTCTTCGGCGTTTCGGTGTCGCCCGTCGCCAGGAAGTGAATCTTGGCCTGGGTCGAGACTTTGCCCTTACCGGCGCCGGCAAACATCAATTCCATCGACGACTTGTCGAACGATTTGCCGATCGTGATCGGCGGCAGATCGGCCACGCCGACGTTGATGTCGCGGGTACCGGCCTTGGCGCTTTCGGAAAACTCCCGGGTGATTTCCCAGCTCACGCTGGTGCAGGAAATCCAGTCCGGATAGTCCGGAATCACGGAATCGCCCTTCACGTCGCTCAAATACAACAGAATCATTGCGGAGTCCTTCTACAGAGTTTGATCGCATGCCGAATTGATAAGTTCCAACGACGCCATCGACGAGTGTCGATGGCGGCTCCGATTGTGGCGGAGCGAGGGGTGACCTCGCAACTAGCCGCCCTTGGCCGAGGGCAATTTCGAAACCAACCGCAGCGAGACGGTCAGACCTTCCAGTTGGTAGTGCGGCCGGAGGAAGATCTTCGAGCTGTAATAGCCCGGATTGCTCTCGTCCTCTTCCACGATCACCTGGGCCGCGGCGAGCGGCTTGCGGGCCTTGTCGTCTTCGGTCGCCGTTTTGGGATTGTTCTCGATGTAATTCGAGATCCAGCGGTTGAGCCACTTCTCCATGTCGTCCCGCTCTTTGAACGAGCCGACTTTGTCCCGCACGATGCACTTCAGGTAGTGGGCGAACCGGCAGGTGGCAAACAGATACGGCAACCGGGCCGCCAGGTTGGCGTTGGCCGTGGCGTCCGCATCGTCGTACTCGGCCGGCTTCTGCAGCGACTGGGCGCCGATGAACGCGGCAAAGTCCGAGTTTTTCTTGTGCACCAGCGGCATGAAGCCGTTCTTGGCCAGTTCCGCCTCGCGCCGGTCGCTGATCGCGATTTCGGTCGGGCACTTCATGTCGACGCCGCCGTCGTCGGTCGGGAACGTATGGCAGGGGAGCCCTTCAACCGCTCCGCCCGATTCGATCCCGCGGATCCGCGAGCACCAGCCGTACATCTTGAACGAACGGGTGATGTTGGCCCCCATCGCGTAGGCCGCGTTCGACCAGACGTACCGGCTGTGATCGGCGTTTTCGACATCTTCTTCGAAGTCGAATTCCGAGACCGGATCGGTCTTGGCTCCATAGGGGAGCCGCGACAGGAACCGCGGCATGCACAGGCCGATGTAGCGGGAATCGTCCGACTCGCGGAGCGACCGCCAGGGGGCATATTCGGCCGTCTGAAAGATCTTCGTCAGGTCGCGGGGATTGCTCAGTTCCTGCCACGAATCCATCTGCATGATCGTGGGGGCGACGCCGGTGATGAACGGGGCGTGCGCCGCGGCGCTAATCTTCGACATTTCGCCGAGGATTTCGACATCCGGCGGGCTGTGGTCGAAGTGGTAGTCCCCCACGATGCAGCCGTAGGGGGCACCGCCGAACTGGCCGTATTCCTCTTCGTACAGCTTTTTGAAGACCGGGCTCTGGTCCCAGGCGGTCCCCTTGAACTTCTTCAGGGTCTTGCCCAGATCTTTCTTCGAGATGTTGAGGACGCGAATCTTCAGCATCTCGTCGGTTTCGGTGTTGTTCACCAGATAGTGCAGCCCGCGCCAGGAGCCCTCGAGCTTCTGGAAATCGTCGTGGTGCAGGATCAGGTTGAGCTGGTCGGTCAGCTTCTTGTCGATCGCGGCGATGATCGCCTGGATCGTTTTGATCGCATCGTCTGAGACCGTTACCGTCCCAGCGAGGGCCTGTTCAGCGAGCGTCTTGACGGCCACTTCGACCGCTTCTTTTGCCCGATCGCTCTTGGGTTTGAATTCCTTCTGCAGCAGAGAGGAAAAGTCGCTCAGCTCTGCCGTTGCAGTTTGCGTTCCGCCCAGCGCCTGGGCTTGCGGGTCAGTCGACATGTCGGGTTCCTCGGACAATTTGTGCGGATAGATGGATGCGCGGCGATTGGCCGCGTAGCGAAGCGATTAATCGGGCCGCGGAGCAAAACGGTTATTCGGCGGCAGGGGTCTCATCGGCGGGCTTCGGCGCGGAAGCCAGCGACTGCAGGAGCGCCGGGTCCTGCAGGATTTTGCCGATCAACTCCTCGGCCCCGGTTTTGCCATCCATGTACGTCAGCAGATTCGACAGCTGCGTTCGCGTGGTCAGCAGCTTGTTGAGCGCTTCGACTTTTGTCGCCACCGCGGCGGGTGAAAAGTCTTCCATGCTCTCGAACGTGATATCAACCGCCAGATTTCCTTCGCCCGTCAGGGTGTTCGGAACCTGAAAGGCGACCCGCGGCTTCATCGACTTCAGCCGATCGTCGAAATTGTCGACGTCGACTTCGAGAAACTTGCGGTCGGCCACGTCCGGCAGGGCTTCCGCTGGCTTGCCCGAAAGGTCGGCCATAACTCCCATCACAAACGGAAGTTGGATCTTTTTCTCGGCGCCGTAAACCTCGACGTCATACTCAATCTGGACGCGAGGGGCGCGGTTTCGGGCAATGAACTTCTGGCTGCTGGCTTTGGCCACAATCCGGTCTCCTGTGCAATCGGCCGAGCGAAAATGATTGCGCTGCGTGGCCGCCGCCGGCTGGTCGCGTCGCGCGTTGGGGGTCAAACAATAGGAAAAGATACGTCAATGTTTCTCAGTTGCTCGCCTCGTCGGGAGCATCGTGAATTCCGCCGAGCGAGAGCGCTTGACTAAGAGCGTCGGGTGTCAGGTCGCGTAAGATTTCCAAAAAGCTCTTCGACGCTAATCGTTTCGCCCGATTCAGGAACAGTGGTACCGGACTTGAGGGTTCGTACCGTTTGTAATAGTGGCAGATCTTGTCGAGCGCTAAAATCACATCTTCGCGGCTAGTGAACTCGCCGCTGGGGAGTGCAGGACCGGCGGGTCTTTGCCCATTGACGGCCCCTGGCGTCGCCGCGGCCGCTATTGCATCTGCGCCAGCCGCTGCGGTCGGAGCGGCCGCTTCGACCGGCGCATCTAAGGACAGACCGCGCATTCCCACCCGGTCGAGTACCGTCTTTTTCATCCCTTTGAGCAGATCGGAAAGATCCTGCAGATTCGGCGCACGCGACACGCTGACATGGTCGGTCACGGTGGCTTCGATGGCAGCCGTTGCGTCAAAGGCGCGGCAAACCGCCCGCGCCGTCGTTTTGAGTCCCTCGGCATCGCACTCGGCAAAAGCGGCGTCGATCGTGGTCTGTTCGATCGGGGGCGTGCCGCGCGGCGGCGGATGCTCGCCCGCAGCAACCAGCACGTCGCGATAGGAAAACAGGCCCAGCCGCGAACGGACCAGCGGCGCGTCCCGCACAATCCGGAGCATTGCCCCCGGATCGCACAGCCCCATGATCGTGTTGACCCGGAGCGTGGGGTCGTTGTCGTCTTCGGGATCGAGTTGCGGATGGAGCCCATCCCAATAATCCCGCACGAGCCCCAGCATGAACTCGAGACTATCGGCTAAGCCGACAGCCCCCTGCGTGCTCGTGGCGCTGCGGATGAGATACAGAGCCACCCGCAAGTCCTTCGTCCGCTTGAGCAGACCGAGTGACTTCTTGAAAACATCGTCCCAGTTGGGATCTTCGGCCGGAATGACGGTTGCGCCGAATTGTTGTTCGGGCTTGCCAGCGGCCGCCAGTTCCAGGGCTGCGTACTCGGCGTCGTACTCCAGGTTCTCGCCACAAGGGAGATCGGGGGACACCGGTTCGAGCAAGGTTGTGACGTCAATCATGCTCATGGGCGATATCGTCAGCTCCCTGCCGGCGAGACGTGTGGAAAGTCGACCGTTAGAATTCGACGCCCTGCCCGGATAAGTTCACTGCATTTTCTAAGCTTCACCACTTGAAAAAGCAAGATCGCAGCGGCCTTAGCCTGTGAAAACCGAATTATCGCGGCCACCGAACCAACAGCAGTCCTTGGTCCCGCATGTCCTGTTGATCCTGTCGGAAATTTCGTGCACTTAGCCCGCATGGTATTCGTCTCCGTAGAATGGAGCATCTGCCTAATCGAGCCGAGTTCCCACGGAGCGTCTGTGAAGTGCGGCGAGCGAATAACATGGTCACGAGCGCAGGTAACCAGGCGTCCGTCGAAGCGGTGGTCAAACTGGTGGATCGGGAGATTTGGGTCGTCACAGCTGCAGACGGGCCTCGACAGGGGGGGCTCACCGCCACCTGGGTGTCGCTAGCTTCGATTGACCCCGAGCGGCCGATCCTCTTGGCAGGCATTGGTCCGAACCACGCCACCGCCGAGCTAATCGACGCCAGCCGGCACTACGTGGCCCATTTGCTGCACCCCGATCAAGGAGAATTAGCTTGGAATTTTGCCCACGGGAGCAGCCGCGATCGGGATAAACTGGCAGGGCTGGCGACGCGTGACGGGCCAGGCAACGCGCCGATCCTGGTCGATTCGCTGGCCTGGCTGGCCTGCCGGGTGATTCATCGGTACGACGCCGGGGATCGGTTGTTCTATTGGGGCGAAGTGGTCGCGGGAGAGCGAGTCGCTGCAGCCGTCCCGCTTCGGGAGCAGGCATTCGTGCGGTCGCTCACCGACATCCAGCGGCAGGAATTGGCGGCCAGCCGAGACGCGGATATCGCCCTCCAGCGGCCGCTTGGCGAAGAGTGGCGGCAAGTAGTCGCGAACCTTTGGCCGGGGGAATCGTCTAAATAGGTAGTGGCTGACTCGTAAGTTCAAAGAGCGCCCCTCCCCCCTGGAGAACAACGACTTGCCTAGTACGACTCTTTCGCCCGCGACGCCAATCAAGCACAATCAAGGAAGACCCCGGAGGAACCCTGCCATCGTGTATGAAGTCGAACGTGCCGAAGGCGTAGCGCGCGAGAAGGCCATTCTGGTCCGCGTGATTCTGTCCAGCCAACACGAAGAGGAAGACCCGCTCGATGAGATTGCGGGTCTGGCCAAGACCGCCCGCACTCACGTCGTTGGCAGCCTCATCCAGCGCCGCGAGTTGCCCGATGTGGCGACGTACCTGGGCAAAGGGAAAGTCCAGGAGCTCAAAGCGGTCGTTGAGCATCACGACGCCGATGTCGTGATCTTCGATAACGACTTGCATCCCGGCCAGACTCGCAACCTGGAGCGGACGCTCGGCGTGAAGGTGATCGACCGGACGGAGTTGATCCTCGATATCTTTGCCAGCAACGCCAAGACGTACGAATCGCGGCTGGCGGTCGAGCTGGCGCAGCTCGAGTATTCGCTGCCGCGGCTCAAGCGGATGTGGACCCACCTGTCGCGCATCAAGGCGGGGATCGGCATGCGTGGTCCCGGCGAAAAGCAGCTCGAAGAAGACCGTCGCCTCGTCGAAAAGCGGATCCACGAACTGCGGACTGAGCTGACCGGCGTCGAGCGCCGCAAGGAGCGGCTGGTCGCCTCGCGCAACGATCGGCTGACGGTCTCGCTCGTCGGCTACACCAACGCCGGCAAGAGCACGCTGATGAACGCGCTCACCGGCGCGGGCGTCCTGGCGCAGGACAAGCTGTTCGCCACGCTCGACACGCGCACCCGGCGCTGGCACTTGCCCAGTTGGGGCCCCGTCCTGCTTTCCGACACGGTCGGCTTTATCCGCGATCTGCCGCACAGCCTGATCGCCAGCTTTAAGGCCACGCTTGAAGAAGCGCGACAGGCCGATCTGCTGTTGCATGTGGCCGATGCGTCGAACCCGGCGGTGCTCGATCAGATCGCCTCGGTCTATGGCGTGCTGAAGGAACTCGGCATCGAGGAGAAGGATACGCTGCTGGTTCTCAATCAGGTCGATCGGCTGACCGACCGCGGGCATCTCGTTCCGCTGCTCGCCCGTTATCCGAATGCGGTCATTATCAGCGCCAAAAGCGGCGAAGGACTCGACCGGCTGCACGACGCGGTTAGCACGGCGCTGAGCCGTTCGTTTGCCGATCTCGATGTCGAGACGAGCGCCGCCAACGGCAAACTGCTGGCGTACCTGGCCGCGCACGGCGAAGTGCTCGAGCGGACCTACGACGGCGACCGGGCTTTGATCCACGTTCGCATTCCGCAGCGGCACGTCGGTCCGCTCTACCAGGAAGGGACGAGCTTCAAAGCGCATACCTACGCCCCGGAGCCGACTCCGAGCGAAGACGACGAGTCGCGGCTGGCCCAGGATGTCGCGTAGGAACCTGTCATGGCTCGGCGCGCGATCGAAGCCTCGCGAGTAATCGTGACCGGCGCGTCGAGTGGAATCGGCCGGGCCCTGGTCGTCGCTTTGATCGAGCGTGGGGCGAGCGTCGTGGCAATGGCCCGTCGCCGCGAGCGACTCGACGAACTGGCCGCTGAGCTACAAGCGGGCGAGCGGCTCGTGTGCATCGCCGGCGATGTGACGCAAGCCGCCGACCGGGCGGCGGTGCTGGCCGCATGCGACACGCAGTTCGGCGGGCTCGATTGCCTCGTGAACAACGCCGGAATCGGCGGCCTCGGACCGTTCGCCGGGGCGAGTCCCGACCGGCTGTGGCGGATCATGGAGGTCAACCTGTTCGCGGCCGCAGAGTTCACTCGTGAGGCGCTACCGCTTTTGCGTCGCGGGCGAGCGCCGCTCATCGTCAACGTCGGTTCGGTCCTGGGACACGTAGCCGTTCCCGGCAAGAGCGAATACTGTGCGAGCAAATTTGCTTTGCGTGGCCTGTCCGATGCGTTGCGGATCGAGCTGGCCCGCGAGGGGATCGATGTCCTCCTGGTCAGCCCGAGCACGACCAGCAGCGAGTTTTTCGAGAGGGCGGGGGAACATTCGGGCATAACTGCGACTGGCAGCTTGCGGGGTGCTATGGCGCCGACAGCAGTCGCCCGCAAAATTGTCTCAGCCATGCAACGTGGGCGGCGCGAAATCATCCTCTCCGTCGGCGGGAACCTGCTCGTCTGGCTCGACCGAATCTGCCCGCCGCTGGCGTCGTGGATTTTGAAGCGGTGGGGATGAGCGCTCTGGAAAGGCGGAGCGTTGCGGACGGTGGCTGCGGCAGATACGGTTTAGGTGGTCGATGCTGGGAAAAAGCATCGCGAACTGACCGGCACTCTGTCACAACAGATTGCGCAGCACGACGCATTTACATTGACTGATCCCTGTTCGACCGAAAAAGT
>JALORD010000102.1 GCA_025459145.1 Pirellulaceae bacterium
CGGCACCGGTATCCAGGTCCGGGCGCCGTCGTCCGTCCGAAAGATTCCCGAGGGATAGAGGGGCGACCCGTCGCCGAGCGCCCAGCCGTTGCGGGCGTCGAAAAACTTAGCGTGCGCGAGGCCCGGCAGCACGAGGCCGGGAATGTTCTGCCAGGTTTGGCCGCCGTCGCGCGTGCGCAGCACCACGCCGTGCGTTTCGTGCGTGTAGGGTTGTGTCCAGCCGCCGACGGCATAGCCGACGTTGGCGTCGAGAAACTGAATCGCTTCGAGCCGGCAGGTCGTGCTGGAATTCTGCCGCTGCCAGTTGCGGCCCCCGTCGCGGGTGTGCCAGATCACGCCTCGGTCGCCCACGGCCCAGCCGCGGTCGGCGTCGAGGAACGTGATCGCCGTCAGCTCGGCGTCCTCCAGCATCTCCGGAGGGGACGGATCGGGCTGGGCGAACGCGATGCCCGCCGCAAACAGCCAACCGACGAGTAGCCAGCCGACGAGCGCCGCCCGATGAATTGTCAGGCTAGAGAGCCCTCGCGCGCAGCCACCTGTCGCGCGCCCTCGCGCGCAATAGCTTCTCGCGCGATCGATCGTCGATTCCATGGCCCCTCCTTGGGCGACTCACTTCCCGGCTCGCCGGCCGACATGATAGCAACGCTCGTTTCGACGCCCTACCCCGATCCGCCCACATCGCCGCGGGCGGATCGGCCACCCTCGCCGATTGCCTTGCACCCCCGGCTGATCGATAATCGCAGGCGATCCGTTTATGTCTTACTGTGGCCCGCCTTTCCTCAGGAACCCCCATGCTACCCAGCCTCTCCCGTCGACGTCTTTTAGCTCTTTCAGCCGCGGCTGCAGCCGGGGCGACCTGGTTCGATGCTCCCCGCGTCCTGGCGGCGGCCAATCTGGTGGCCGCGGACGACGCCTTCGGCGGCTTTCCGGTCGGCGTGCAGAGCTACTCGCTGCGGAATTTCAACACCGACGAAGTTGTCCGCCACCTGCAGGGGATGGGCGTCCACTACACCGAGTTCTACAGCAAGCACCTCGACACGGGCGCTGACGATGCCAAGATCGCCGAGGTGCTGGCGCTCCTCGAAAAGGCCGACATCAAACTGGCCGGCCACGGCGTCCACAGCTTCGGCAAAGACCACGCGGCCAACAAAAAGCTGTTTGAGTTCGCCAAGAAGGCCGGGGTGAAGGTGATCACCGCCAATCCCGAAGCCGCGTCGTTCGATAGCCTCGACGAGCTCGTGAAGGAGTACGACATCCGGATCGCGATCCACAACCACGGTCCGGGCGCCCTGTTCGACAAGCTGGGCAGCGTCACCAAGGCGATCGCCGGCCGCGACAAGCGGATCGGAGCCTGCGTCGACTGCGGCCACTTCCTCCGCAGCGGCGAGGACCCGGTGAAGTGCGTCCTGGAGCTCGGCGACCGGGTCTACGGCGTGCACATCAAGGACGAGAAAGAGACCGGCACGCCCAAAAGCGCAAACGTCGTGATCGGCAGGGGACACCTCGACGTGGTCGGCCTCTTCAAGGCGCTGCGGAAGGTCAAATTCCCCGCCGACGGTTCCCTGGCCCTCGAATACGAAGCCAACCCGGACAACCCGATCGAAGAAATGAAGGCCTGCCTGGCCGTCGCGAAAGAAGCGATCGCCAAATCGGCGTAGGTCACGCAAAAACGACGGGCGATAACCAACCGCCGGCGCCAAGGCTGCCGGCGTGGCCGCCGGGGTTAACCGCGCGGCCCCGCTGCAGGGCGATGCCGCGCGCCTGTGTTCTCAATTCCTGCGGAGAACGGTGCCCGACTTGCCCGCACGCCGGGTGATTCGCAACGTTTCCGGCGCTTAGGCGTGGACCTGACTCATTGGACTTATCTCCTCCTTCAGAGCAGCGACGCGTCGCTCCGCGGATCGAGCGCGTCGCGCAGCGCGTCGCCTAGCAGGTTGAACCCCAAGACCGAGAGCGAGATGGCCAGTCCCGGACCGAGGGCCAGCCAGACGTTCGACGACCAGTAGGTCTTGGCAATCGTCAGCATGGCCCCCCATTCGGCGACGGTCAGATCGCCGCCGAGCCCCAGGAACGAGAGGCCGGCGACTTCCAGAATGGCGGTGCCCAGACTCAGGCTCGCCAGCACGGTGAGGGGACTCGTCAGCGATGGCAGGATCTGCCGCCAGACGATATGCCACCAGGTGGCGCCAAACGCCCGGCTGGCCAGGACGTGGTCGAGCTGGGCGACCGTGAGTACCGTGGCTCGTACCTGCCGCGCGAAGACCGGGACATTGATCAGCCCCACGGCGATGACCACGGCCCACCAGCTCGCTCCCAGCGACGCGGCCACAAGTAGCGCGATCAGCACGCTGGGAAACGCCAGGGCCACATCGATGCCCCGCATCAGGAGTGAATCGACCCGGCCTCCGAAATACCCGGCCACCGCGCCGATCGGCGTGCCCAGCGCGATCGCGAGCGAGATCGATATCACGCCCGCCAGGAGCGACAGCCGCGAGCCGTACATGACCCGCGTCAGGACATCCTTGCCGAGTTGATCGGTCCCTAGCAGATGCTCGCGCGACGGCGGCTCAGCAATCCGGTCAGCCGACGACGTCTGACGGATCGAATAGGGCGTAATCCAGGGAGCGAGCCAGGCAATGACCACAAAGACCGCCACGATCCCGCCCCCGATCCAGGCCGACGGGCTGCGGCGAAATCGCTGCCAGGAGCGCGAGGCCGGCGGGCGAGAGTCAGCGTCAGAGTTGGCAGTTGTGTCCACGTGGCACTTATTCGCTCAAACAATTACTGCAGCCGAATGCGGGGATCGAGCCAGACGTAAACGAGGTCGAGA
Source organism: Pirellulaceae bacterium (assembly GCA_025459145.1). GTDB lineage: Bacteria > Planctomycetota > Planctomycetia > Pirellulales > Pirellulaceae > CAYLLN01. The sequence goes on from JALORD010000102.1 coordinate 2,831, forward strand.
ACGAGATTCAGCGAAGCAAACAAGACGGCAATCACAATGGCGCACGCTTGAATGGCCACGTAGTCTCGATCGCCGATGATCGCGCTCGCCAGATACCGCCCCAGTCCCGGCCAGTCGAAGACCGTCTCGGTGAGGACCGCACCGGACAGCAGCAGGCCGATCTGCAGCCCGGCGATGTTCGTAATCGGCACGGCAGCCGTCGGCAGAGCATGCCGCAGGACGACGCGCCACAGACTGGCACCTTTGGCGCGGGCCGTGCGAATGAAGTCGCTCGCCAACATATCGACGAGCGAACTGCGGGTGATCCGCGCGACCACCGACATCGGAATCGTCGCCAGCACCACCGCCGGCAAGAGCAGGTGCCGCACGGCCGCGACAAACACATCGGGCCGGCCGCGGAGGAGCGAATCGACGAGCAACAGGCCCGTCAGCGGCTCAAGACTCATCGTCAGCGGCAACCGCTGCGACGTGGGCAGAAAGGTCACCACTTCGCGCAAACAGATCGCCAGAAAGAAGATCGGCACGCTGACTCCCGCCAATGCCAGGAACATCCCGAGCCGGTCGGGCCAGCGATTACGCCACACGGCCGCGACGATTCCTGCAGCAATGCCGAGCGGAATGGCGAGCACGAGCGCCGCCAGCGTCAGTTCGACGGTCGCCGGAATGCGTTTCCGCAGTTCGTCGGTCACATTGACGTTCGTGCGGGCCAGCGACCGGCCCAGATCGCCGGTCGTGCCGACCTGCCACAGAAACTGCCCCAGCTGCACGAGCACCGGCCGGTCCCAACCGTTCTCGGCCCGGAGACGGGCAATCTCGTCGGCATCGGGATGCTGGCCGAAGCGGGCGAGCAGTGGATTGCCCGGAATGGCTCGCACGGCAATAAAGACGAGCGCCACGGCGACCAGAATCGTCACCAGCGCATGCAGCACACGGCGAACCAGGTAGCCGATCACGGAGCGCCGGCCTCGGCAAAATGGGCCTGATGCAGGCGAACGAGCCCCGTCGGGTGCAGCGTGAAACCCTGCAGGCGTTTGACGTGTGCCGCCCGCTGGCTGGTGTGGACGAGCGGCACGACGGGCAGGTCCTGCGCCACGAGGGCCTGCGCTTCGCGATAGAGTTCCAGTCGCTTCGCCGTGTCGAGCTCTTTCTGCCCGGCGAGCATCAGCTCGTGAAACCGCTCGCTGCGATAGCGGCTCAGGTTGTTGCCTGCCTCGGAGATATTGTCGGAATCGAGCAGCGAATAGAGGAAGTTGTCGGGATCGCTATTGTCGCTGAACCAGCCGGCCAGCCCCAGCTCGTGCCGCCCCGCCATCAGGTGCTCGAAGTGCTGGTTCACATCGCGGGCGTCGATCGAAACCTCCACGCCGATCTGGGCCAGCGCCTCCTTCAAATAGCCTTGAATGGCCTGCGGCTGCGGCAGGTAGGGACGCGCCTGGTTCATCACCGACAGCCGCAGCTTGAGCGGCAGCGAGAACCCGTGCTGGCGGGCCGCCTGTTCCAACAGGGCCTTCGCGGCCGGCGGATCGTACGGCGGAACTTCGAACGCGTCGCTATAGCCCCACATGGCCGGCGGGACCATTGACACGGCGGGCTGAGCGTGGCCAGCGTAGCCGAGCTTCACGAGCGCCCGCTTATCGATCGCCATGTAGATCGCCCGCCGCACGTCGAGCTTGTCGAGCGGTGGCTTCTCGGTCTGCATGGCGAGATATGCCACGTTCATCCCCACCGCTTCCTGAACGGCCAGTTCGGACCGCTTGGCGAGCGAATCGAGTTCGACCGGCGTCAGACTGTCGGCCAGATGAATCTCGCCCCGCGACAGCCGCTGCACGCGGGTGGCATTCTCGCGGACCGGGACGAAGATCAGCTGGTCAATCTTGGGCCGGCCGCGCCAATGCTCGTCGAACGCGGCCGTAACCAGCTTCTCATCGCGGCTCCACTCGACAAACTTGAACGCCCCCGTCCCCACCGGATGCTCGGCCGACTTCTCGCCGAGCTTCGTCAGCGCGGTCGGGCTCACGATGCTGGCCGGAAACATGGCCAGATTCGCCAGCAGAATGGCGCTCGGCGCTTTGAGCTTCAGGACGACCGTCGACTCGTCCGGCGTCTCGATCTGGTCAATCATTGCATAGGCCGACCGATAAGGGCGGGCCGTATCGAAGACCAGCGGATGCTTCTCCTGGGTGAGCCGCTCGAGGCTCACCTTGACCGCTTCGCTCGTGAGCGGCGTGCCATCGTGAAATGTCACCCCCGGGCGCAGGCGAAACGTCCACGTCAGGCCGTCCTCCGAATGCTCCCACGACTCGGCCAGGGCGGGCACGATCTCCGTCGTTTCGTCGTCGTAGGTCACCAGCGTGTCGAACACATTGGTCAGGACGTGCACCGCCTCGGCAATGTCGGTATTGATCGGGTCGAGCGTCTTGGGATCTTCCGGCTGGGCATAAATCAGCACGGAGTCGGAGGCCGAAGATCCCCCGCCCGATCCGCTACCGCCGCATCCACCGCCGGTCGATAGTAGCGCGCCGGCGAGCAGAACCAGGACGACGCCAGCCTGCGGCGGCAAAGGAGGAACAAGCATCGAGCAGGTTTTCATCAGCCGTGCCAAGGGGAAGTCACGAAGCATGCCGCTGGCGATTGTAGAACCAGCGTCGCCCCGATCCTAGGGCGTGAGGGCGCCGCGAGAATCGGTCCTCGCCTGCCTCCTCAGGGGGCGAACAGTTCGTCGTCCGTGCCGCTGGCGGTAAAGGGGTCCGCGGGCTCAACCGGTGTAACTTCATCCTGCGGCTCAATGAAGGCAGGAAACTCGGGGACAATCGCCGGATCAAATCCTGCGTCGGCCTCCGCCTCGGTTTGGAGCTCAAAGGCTTCGCGGACCTGCCGGTGGGCCGGCAGCGTGAGCGTTGGCGGCGTCTTCCAGGGAACCCGCGGCTGCGGCTGGCTCTCCATCGACCACTCGCCGCGCTGTTTCAGGCTATAGGTCGATTCGGCTTCGAGCGGAGACGGCGGCCGCACGCGAAGAAACGTGACATCCGGCTGCGGATAGCGGTTGGCACTGCCGTCACAGTGCAAGTCCTCGGTGCTCACTTCCTCGACGTTGACGAAATCGTACAGCGGAGCCTGCGAATCGGTCAGGAAGATGCAATTCGAGGCATTCGCCTCGACGCCAAATTGGTACGCCGCTCCGCTGCGGCGCTTCACCTGAAACAGCCCCTGCCGGCACACGGCGGTCACCCGCTCGAGCGACAGCCTGATCTGATCGAACCACTTCGGATTGGTGCTGCTTCCCGTGGTTTCCAGCAGGCGTTTTGGCGTGACGAGCAGCCCCTGATTCCACCGCAATTCGAGCGGCACATCCTCGCTGAGCCGGACGAACGTCGCTTCGCCCCGCGCGATCGTACGATCGAGCACAATGCCCGTGTTCAAACTCATGGCCGCCATCGGATCCATCGTCATCGTATCCGACATCGGACGCGGACGGACGGCGATCATCGCCACCTGATCGTGCCGCGGCGGCGTCAGCGCGTCACCGTCTTGCACCGTCAGCGCCGCGTCGCGCAGTTCGAGCGTTTGTCCCACCTGCAAACTGAGGAGCGACCAGCCCGAAGCTGGATCGTCCGGCAGGCGAAGTGTCAGCGCCGTCTCTAGAATGGTTAAACGATTGCCGGGGGAACCCGTCAGACGGATCATTTCCTGATTGGTGCCCGAGGGTGAAACCTCCGGCGCGAACACGATCTCCGGACGGAAGCCCGCGGCTGCACGCAGGACGAGCCGGCTACTGGAGAGCTCGAAGGGTGCCTGTTCGAGAGGCCCCGACCAGGCCAATTCGATCTCCGTAAGCCCAAGTTCGGCTGCCTTCCGACTGGCCGCCGCAAGCGATGTCTCGACAATTTCGCCGGGGACAGGCTCAGCCGGGAGATCTGCGGCCACGACAATCCGGTTCACCTTGGCGGCTGGTGGCGGGGAAGCGCTCGGCGGCGCCGGACCAATGGCCGCCAGCAACTCCGGATCGAAGTCGAGCGCGTCCAGCCGGGCAGTCAACAGCGGTGGTCCGATTTCGGACGAAGTCAGCTCAGGCGCTGACAAGAGCGTCGAGGGCACGGTCAGAATCGGCAGGGGCTGCTCGACAGACGGCGTCTCCCGGCTCGTCGCGAGCGGACTTACAGTTCCCGCGCGCTGCCCAGCGGTGTTGCGACCGCCGGATGCGCTGCGCGAAGCTGTCGAAGCGGGAACTACCGGCGAGGCGGGCGAGTCTCCCGTGTCGCCCACAGCCGCATCACCTGCCGCCGAGTCTGCCGCGAACTGGTCCGGCGGACTCCCCACTTCGATGCGATTGGTCGCACTGCCCGACGAATCTTGCCCGGGCGGAGCCACGCTGACGGGGGACGCCGGCGTCAATCGCTGCGGCCGCAAAACGACGCTTTCGGGCTCAGCAGTGTGTGGAGCAAAACGGTCCAGCACGACGATGAGGGCCACGAGCACGAGTCCTGCCAGCGCCACCTGGACGAGCTTATTCCACGGTTGTTCGGCCGGGCGGCTTTCAGGAACCACGACGTGGCCGCGTTGCTGGATCCGCGCGAGACCGAGCTGATCGGCGAGTGAGACGATCTCGGCGATCAACTGCTCGGCCGATTGCTGACGCTGATCGGGACGTTTCGCCAGCATCCGCGCCAGAATCGCCTGCGCCTCAGCGGGCAGGTCGGGCCGATCGACGCGGATATCGGCGGGCTGGTCGGCGTTGTGCCGGAGCAGCTTCTGCAGCGCCGTGCCATCGGGAAATGGCGGCCGACCGGCGAGCAAAAAATAGAGCGTGCAGCCCAAGCTATAAATATCGCTGCGGACATCGGCTAGTCGCGGATCGCGGGCTTGTTCCGGCGAGATGTAGTCGAAGGTCCCCAGGGTCACGCCGCTGGCGGTGAGGTCGTCGGACGACGATTCGACCTGATGCAGGCGGGCCAGACCCATGTCGACCAGCTTGACGCTGCCGTCGGCCGTGACCAGCACATTCGACGGCTTGATGTCGCGATGGATCACGTCGCGGCTCGAAGAATGGGCGAGCGCCTCGGCGACGTACAGCGTGTAAATCAGGGCGTCTTCCAGCGGCAAGGGACCATGCTGAGCGACGTAGTCGCGCAGATTCACCCCCTCGATGTACTCGAAGACGATAAAGTTCCAGCCGCGATCCTCGCCCACATAGTGCACCCGGGCGATGTTTGGATGATCGAGCCGCGCGGCGCTTTGGGCCTCGTTGCGAAAGCGGCGGATCGTCTCTTCGTCGGTGTGGTCGCGCGACAGAACCTTGACCGCCACGATCCGGTCGAGGCGAGTGTCCGCCGCGCGAAACACCGACCCCATGCCGCCGCCGCCGACGAATTCAAGCAGCTCAAAGTGTTCCAGCCGGGTTCCCACCAGCGACTGGCCGACCGCATGGGTGCCTGTCGGCGGCCGCGAAGAAGCGTCCTCGACCGGAGGCCGACTCGAAATGACCGTGCGGTCGTCGGGACTCGTCGATGCCGCCGCGGCGGCGACTTCGCTCCCTTCGACGCTCACCGCAAGTGGAAGCGATTTGTCGCTGTTCCTCGGAATCTGCGTCGACGACCCTCTCCCCGGCCCCTCGCCGTCCAGCGGCCGAACCGGCCCGCCGACTGGCGTACTGGTGTCGTCCGCGGGGTAGGGGCTTTGACTCATGAAAGTTCGGGTGAGGTGGTAAGCCAGCCTGCTTGGCCAGCGACACGAGAGCCCTACTGTGGCGAGCGAACAATCACAGCGCTCGGCTCTCCATACTCTTTGAAGCCGTCCACCGCGGGGATGGGTCCATGGGGGCGATAGAAAAGCCGAAAAGTCCTGGCCATAACCCTCACCGCCTGCTCATTCTAGTCGTCTGCCGGAGCAAGGTCAAATCAATAAACCTTTGTCTGCCAATGGCTTACACCAGTGCGGCGGTGCAAGTTCAACCCCGTTCCCAGGGACAAACTTACGTCGATTCTGACCCCCAATTTGGAGCCGCCAGAATCATCAACTTCGCGGTCTAAAACTGTCAATTTGAAAAAACGCCCGCTAGCACGCCCGGATTTAAAACCGCATTGCGATGGACCGAATAGGGGCGCGTTCCAGCACAGGTGAAAAGGAATGGCATTATGTTCACCAACGCGAAGATGCACCTGGTTGGGTAATTGTTCGAATCACGTGAGCCACCAACATGTTCTTGCCCATGACCGCCAACGAGCCCGTCCATTGCCGGCCGGAAGCTTACTACTATTTCGCCGACCAAATGTCCACTTTGTGGACCACCGCAGGACTGCTTCGCGCATCGATCGGGGTGTCGATGCATGCGCTCGACGATGTCGATCCCGAACGGATCGAATCGTATATCCAAGGTCTGAGCGGACTGGTGGCAGCTGCGGTGCCCGGCAACCAGCCTTCCGACATTTTGGAAGCCCTGCACTTTGTGCTCTTCGATCAGTGCGATTTTCGAGGCAATCGGGACCGTTATTATCACGCGCTCAACAGCTATGTACCGGCGGTTCTCACCATGCGCCGCGGATTGCCGATTACGCTGGCCGTGATCTACAAGGCCGTCGGCGAAGGGGCGGGGCTCTCGATTGCCGGTGTAAATGCGCCAGGACACTTTCTGGTGCGGGTCCGCACGGAGACCGGTTGGCAGATCGTCGACCCGTACCACGGTGGCGAGATGCTCTCGCGCGATCAGGTGTTTGAGCGTTTGGAGCAGGTGGCCCAACAGAAGTTGAAACGGCGCGATGAGATTCTCGCTGCGCCATCGCACCAACAGTGGATCTTTCGGCTGATCGGGAATCTGCGACAATTGTTCCTCGCCGAGGGGCGGATGACAGATTTGGCCGCCATGAACGAACTGCTGGATGTCTTGCGGCAAAACGGTTCCTAGCCGCCGGGGGCAACATTTTGCACCCTGGGTTGGCCCTCGCGATTTCGTCAAACGCCGCGTCGTCCAGCGCCGCGTCGACCAGCGCGGCGTCGTATAACAGAGTGCGGAGCGATGAGCAGGCTTGTAGCGCGGTGCGCGGAGTGCAGCGGCGAGCGAACCCTGTCGCTCGAGGGGCTCGCCCAGCAGCTTCGCGCGCTGGGAATGCTCAAGCGCACCGAAGACTGGAACGAGGCGCTGGGCCTCGCGCTGGCCGCGGCGGCCCGCGATCGGCTCAACTGCGAAAATTGCGGCGCACCCGGCGTCCTCATCGAGCTCGCCGACGACGACGAGTGGGACCTGCCGGCCAGGCCTTGTGCCGCGTGCGGCAGTCTGATTCCAGGCGAGCGCATGGCGCTCTATCCCGAAACGACCCTCTGTGCTCGCTGCCAGGAAAGCGTCGAACGCGGCCGCACTCCCGACGGACATGACGACTTCTGCCCCCGCTGCGGCGAGCGAATGACCGTTCGTCTGAAACGGGGGAGCGGCGTCGCACGCTACGAGCAAGTCTGCCCCGCCTGCCGCCGCTAGCGTGGCGCGCCGTTCGGCGTTTTGCTAGCGGCCAGCGCGAGCAACCAGCGCCAGCATTGCTATCCGTGGGCAACGGGCAAGTTGTGATTGCACGGCCGGCCAAACGCCGATAAAAGGGGGCGGAATTTTTTCCGAGCGTTCCTACCCGCACCGCTCCTTCGATCCCTGCGACCCCCATGGCCACACCGATTGCCGCCCGCCTGGCTGCCGATACTTCAACGCCTCTTTCCCCGGCCAAGCGCCTGCAGATCTTCCTGATCGAACGCCGCGTCGCCATCAGCATGGTCTTGTTCACTTTGCTCATCGGTGTGGATGCCGCCCTGCGGCGGATTCGGCCGCACGATGTGTTCGATCGGTCCGATGTCTGGTCGGTGGTGGGACTACTGCTCATTCTCGGCGGACTCCTCATTCGCAGCTGGGCCGCCGGCACGCTCCGCAAATACAAGCAGCTCATCACCACCGGGCCTTACGCCCTGGTGCGGAACCCGCTGTATGTCGGTTCGTTCCTGATGATGGGCGGCTTTTGCACGCTTGTGGGCGATCCGTGGATGCTCGCCTGTGTGCTGGTCCCCATGATCGGGCTCTACTGGCTCGCTGTCCGCGATGAGGAACAGCTCCTCCACCGGCTCTTTCCCGACCAGTGGCCCGCGTATGCCGCTCGGGTCCCGCGATTCATTCCCCGCCCGACGCGCTTCTCCTCCGAAGGCTGGTCGTGGACCCAGTGGCGCAAAAACCACGAGCTCAACGCCTGGCTCGGCGCAGGAGCCGCCATCCTGGGGCTGCGAGTCTGGTGGTGGCTGGCGGGTTAGCGAGCTAGCTCTGGACTTTCCCGGGTTCGTCAGTCGACCGCCGCCGTGATGACCATTTCCACGCGGCAAGGGGGCGGCAACAGCGCGCCGACGCACGCCCGCACCGGCGCGTGCCCCGCCGGAACCCAGGCATCCCAGGCTTCGTTGAGCTGCGGCAAGTCCGCCGGATCGGCCAGGTACACAAGCACCGTGAGCAGCCGCTCGCGATCGCTCCCCAGCTCCACCAGCGTCGCGTCGATCTGCTCCAGAATCTGCCGCGCCTGATCGAGCGTGCCGGCCTCCTGCCGCGCGGCGACTTCTACCCAGTACGCGGTGTGGTGGTGGACCACCATATCGGACCACCGCGCCGCAGAACCGTAGCGGACGATCGAATTGCGCGACATGGGCCAAGGGGCTGGGGGAGGGTGCACGACCAACTCGCCAAGCTAGACTTTGGCATCCCCGCGGGCAATCCGCCCCCCTGGCGATCGCCGCCAGTCGCACTTGCGGGCCATAACCACCACGGCGCCGGCGGTGAATACTTCGTCCGACACTTCTGACTCCGCAGACTCTCCGCCCACCGATCTCGCCGGTTCGGTGCGGCGCGGGACGCGCGTCGTCCTGCTCGCGCAGGTCGCTTCGCAACTGGTGTCGCTCGTGGTGCTCGGTGTCCTGCTGCGGATGGTCGCGGTCGAGGACTATGGCCTCGTGGGGCTGCTCCTGCCGGCGGTCATGCTGCCGCGGATGGCGGCCACGCTGGGGCTGGCGACCGTCGTGCAGCAGCGCTCGCTGTCGGCCGCCGAACTCTCCAGCCTGTTTTGGCTCAATGTCGTTTGGGGAATGCTCGCCACTTCGGTGACGATCGTCTCGAGCCTGTGGCTCGGCCAGTGGTACGACGAGCCCTTGCTGCTTCCGCTGGGCGCGGCCCTCGCCGGGACGACACTCCTCGCGGCTCTGGCCAACCAGCACCAAGCGCTGCTCGAACGCCGTCTGGCAATGGCCCCGCTCGCAGGGGCGCGCCTCCTTGCCCAGGCCTGCGGCGGAGCGGCGGGCATCTACGCGGCCTGGCGCGGCGCCGGAGTCTGGGCCCTCGTCGCCCAGCAATACGGCGAACTGGCGGTCCTCACGCTCTGGGTCTGGCAGCTTGAACCGTGGCGTCCCGGCTGGCCCGAGCGCAGGTCGCAGGTCAGCCAGCACGTCCGCTACAGCAGCTTCTACTCCCTCAGCCAGCTCGTGTACTACGTCGCGCAGAACCTCGACAAGCTGCTCTTTCCGCTGCTCCTCGCCGGTGCCGCCCCGCGGGCGATCGGCCTCTATTCGCAGGCCTTCAACGTCATGACGCGGTCCATGTATTTGCTCACGTCTCCCCTCTCGGGACTCTTCGTGGCCGGCCTCTCGCGGTCGGAGGCCGATCCGGCCGCCCGCCGCGACATGCTCGTGCGGTTCGTCCGCCAGGCGGCGATTGGACTTCTGCCCTGTGCGGTCGGACTGGGTCTCGTGGCGACCGAAACGATGCAAGTCCTCGGCGGAGCCAAGTGGCAGGCAGCGGGCCCCGTGCTGAGAGTTCTGGCCCCGGCGATCTTCGTGCAGGGGCTCATCAACCTGTCGATGCTGGTCCTCGCCGCGGCTGGCCGGGCCGGCCGAATTCTCGCCTTCGCCGTGCTCGCAACGATCGTGCTCGCCGTGGCCGCAGCCGCGGGAATCGACGCCGGTCCGTCGCTCGTCGGCCTACACCCTGGTCCTGGCCGCAGTCTGGCTGCCGCTCTTCGGCTGGGCCGCCTTGCGGTCGATGGAAGTCTCGCTGCGATCGCTCGCGGCCGCGCTTGGGCCCGCCGTGCGCGGCGCGCTCCTCATGGGTGTCGTCGTCTATGGTGCAGGACGATTTCTCCCGCTCCAGTCGCTCCCGACAGTCGGGGTGCTCCTCGTCCAAGTGGCGATCGGCGCAGTGGCCTATGCCGCATTCGCCTGGCGCGAACTCCGCTGGGCCTGGCACGAATTGACCCACGCCCGCGACGCGGGCAACTCTGCCGCTGCTGACGAGCCCCACCAGCCGTGAGAGTAACCAGCGCTCTCCTGCCTCACCCTGCCGCGGGCAAACCGCGTCAATTAAGCTACAGAGTACCGAGTCCGCGACACTGGTCGAAGCAGCGACACAGCATCGAATTTCTCCGCGCAGCCCACCTCTTTGCCATCCGCCCCTCCCTCCCCATGCCTCGCGTTGGTCTGTTTGTTCCGTGTTACATCGATCAGCTCTATCCCGACGTGGGCCTGGCCACCGTCGAGTTGCTCGAAAAGTTCGGCTGTCAGGTTGAATTTCCCGAAGCGCAAACCTGCTGCGGACAGCCGATGGCCAATACGGGCTGCGTGAATGACGCGCGTCCGCTCGCCGAGCGGTTCGTCGAAATCTTCGCCCCGTATGAATACGTGGTCTGTCCATCGGGCAGTTGCACCGCGATGGTCCGGCAGCACTACGCCGAGTTTTTCCACGGTCATCGGCTGGAACACGATTTCGCCTCCCTCCGCCCGCGGGTTTTGGAACTGACCGAGTTCCTCGTCGATGTGCTGCAGGTCGAGCGGATCGAAGGGAGCTTTCCGCACCGCGTCGGCTTGCACCAAAGCTGCCACGGACTCCGCGAACTCCGCCTGGGGAGTTCCAGCGAAGTGGTTGGCCCGCGCTTCAGCAAAGCGACGCAGCTCCTCGGCTCGCTCGCCGGAATCGAGCTCGTCCCGCTGAAGCGCGCCGACGAATGCTGCGGCTTTGGCGGCACCTTCGCCATCAACGAGCAGGCCGTCTCCGTCATGATGGGACTCGACCGGCTGCACGATCATCAAACGGCCGGCGCCGAAGTCATCACGGCCAACGACATGTCCTGCCTGATGCACCTCCAAGGCCTGATCCTCCGCAAAAAGCTCCCCTTAGCCGTAATGCACATTGCCGAAATCCTGGCCGGAAGACCCGTCCCGCAGCGGCGGTAGGAGGAACGTCGAAGCTCAAACGTCGAAGGTCGGCAGTCGGAGATCGAAAGTCAGAGGCCGAATACCGGTTAACCCCGGCCCCCAGGCCGGCAACCGCAGGCTGGAGATCCGCAGTCGGATGTCGGAGGCGCAGCCGCCGACGACAAAGGTCCTCCACGTACTCCTCCCGCGCGTGGGCCTAATCGCTCCGGCCCACCTCCTTTCTCTCCCCGCCGCGCCCGAC
>JALORD010000516.1 GCA_025459145.1 Pirellulaceae bacterium
TCGGAACGGCGAGCGGTTCGATCACTTTACCCGCCTGCAGCGACGATGCATCCGCGTAGGTGCCGTCGAGTTGCGGCTGGCGATAGACCTCCAGCCGTTCATCAATCAAATTGACGATCCAAAGTTCACGAATCCCCGCCTCGGCATACAGCGGCAGCTTCACGGTCCGATCGAATTCGAGCGACGAATCGGCGACTTCGACGAGGAGATGAACATCAGCGGCTCGCGCTTTGCCGCCGGAGCGGCGGGTGTAGAGGGCCACGTCCGGCTCCGGCTCGCTATCGGCCAGCACGAGCGGATTTTGGACGCTGACGGTTACCGATTCGTCGAGCAGTTTCGCGAACTTTCGCGTGAGGCGGTTGACCGCTTCGACGTGGGCTTCGCCGATCGGCATCTTGTCGAGTAGCTCCCCCCGGATCAATTCAACCCGGTCGTTTTCGGTCAAAATGCCGGCGCGGATCATCCGCTCGTACTTATCGATCGACAGTTTATGGCGGACGAAACCGAGCGACACGATGTGACTCCGGCCAATGTGCGTCTAACAGGGCGAATCAGCATCAAGTTTACCACACCGAGGCCGACGGCGACAAAGTTGCAGGCCGCGCCAGGTGGTTTCAGGGCGGCCAGCCGAGCTATGTTGTGGCTACCTCGCCGTCTTGGCGATCTCCTGATACCTGGCCAGGGCCTCCTGAAACTCGGCGAGGGCTTCGGGCGACAGCACGTCCTTGTTGCGCTCGATTTCACTCTCGACGCGGCTGATCAGGTACTGCGCTTCCTCCTTGCGCGGCCGGAGCGGTTTGCCGGGGACGTCGATGAAGATGGGAGCGGTGTGAGCAAAACGTTCGCGACCATCCGGAAGTACTTCGAAACAGCGGGCCGCGAACCAGGTCGATTCGGCGACTTCGAGACGATAGCGGACCTCTTTGGGGGACATGTCGGGAGCTTCGGCGTTTGGTCCTTCAGTTTGCGAGGTAGCGCGCGAAACGACGTTTCCATCGCGGACCAATTCGATTCGCCAGGAGCCCCGCGTCGAACGCATTTCCATCCGAACGTCGTAGGTGTGAGTTCCCTCCGTTTGCTCGAACCGGCTCTTCGCGGTTTCGCCGTCAACCGTTATCAGCAGCAGGGGCCCGGTGGTCACAAAACTTCGACCCTCCGCGAGCCCCTTCATCCAGTTTTCGTAGCTGAAGCCCTCCGGGCAATGGACGTAGACGCGTCCCCAGCCGAGCGGCACGGGATGGACGCCCGAAGCGGTGCCGGCAGTCGGCATCAGGCGAAAGCCGCAGTTGAGTAGCGCGTAGTAATTCTGAAACCCGAACTCGGTCCAGGCTCGCTCGTCGAGGCCCGCCGGGTCATGGCCGATCTTCATGTACGCTGGGACTCCCTCGCCGAATTGCCGAAAGAAGAAGTCGGTTCGCCAGTGGTGGTTGTTGGCCAGTTCGTAGAGATCGACGTTCATCACCGGCACGAGGGCCATCGACCAGGGCCAGTTGTGCTTGTCGAGGTCGAGCAGGCCCCCTTCGCGGTGGACTTGCTCGGCGATGGGACGAACCGGCGGAGCGCCGCGCTCGAGGACGGTCTTGTGCCCGAGGCCAAACACGGCGCCGAGCGTGTGCTGCTTGCCGCCGACGGTGAAGATCTCGTACTCGGTGTTGAGCGGCCAGATGACGTGCTGGGGGCTCACTTCAATCAGCTTCGGCTCGACTGGCGGCAGGTTCTTGTCCCCTTGGGCGGGCGGCGTCGCCGATTTAGTCACCCAGTAGGTGAGCGGCAGGGCGACGTTCACATCGTCGGCGAGCATTGCCGTGGGCAATTCGTGGAGCGTGCGGTGGACGTGTGTATCGCCCGAGTACCAGCCCCGTTCGGCCAGGTTGATCCAGCGGCGGAGCTTGAGTTCGACGCTGGCGGGGGCGTCGCCGATCTCGACCGTCGTTTCCGCCGGCAGATATTCCTTGCCCCGCTCGGCGGTGAGCGTGTACGTGCCCGGCGGCAGGTCGGCCGTGAAGCCATGTGCCGAGAGGGCCGTGTGCCGCTCGAAGCTCTGCGGGCCGCGCTGGATGTCGTAGGGAACGGCCTTGCCGGCGGGATCGGCCGAGGCCGCGAAGTGCCATTTCCCCTCCGCCGAGCGGATGTAGATGCGAGCCGCGAGGGGTTTTCCGGTCGCCTGGTCAACGACAGTGCCGCGGAGTGATTCGGCTCTGGCCGTGGGACTTCCCGTGAGAGTGAATGCGAGCCCAGCTACGAGAGTTCCAACGCACAGCCGCCACATAATTCCATCCCCCGACGTTATGCCTGATTTTTCCGGCCGACGCCCGCTTACGGTAGTCGCGCGCCAGGCTGGTCGCAATCCGGCGTTCAGGCGACGGCAGCAACCCATTAAACGTCTCGGATGCCAATTCCTGTCCATCCGCCCCGCCGGGCAACGACGGAAAATTCGGGTCAAGAGTTGCCCGAGGTGCGACCGATGTTTGTAGTATCAACACGCCGGGAGGGCGGGATCGTCTCGTACGATTCCGTTTCAGGATAGAGGTTGTGGTGCGACGACGGAGCGACGCACCACAACCTTTTTTTTGTTGCGTCGGGTGGGAGCGGCGGCGGGTGTGCCCTACAAAGAGCGGCCATGACCAGCCTTCCGCCCGATCCCGCCGACCTTGCCCCCCCGATCCGCAAGCGGGGAGTCGTCGCCGTCATTGTCCGGGGCGAAAACCTGCTGGTGATTCGCCGTTCGCAAGCCGTGCGGGCGCCGGGCGCGTATTGCTTTCCGGGAGGGGCGATTGAACCCGGGGAAAGCGAACTGGTGGCAGTCGTCCGCGAATTGGGCGAGGAGTTGGCCCTGTCTGCCCGCCCGGTCAAACGCCTGTGGGAATGCATCACGCCCTGGCAGGTGCATTTGGCTTGGTGGCTGGCCGAAATCGATCCCGCTGCGATTCCCGTACCGCATTTGGCCGAGGTCGAGTCGTTTCAGTGGCTCGAGCCGGCGGCAATCCGCAACCTGCCGAACCTGCTGGCCAGCAATCACCACTTCCTCGATGCGCTGGCGGCCGGGACATTTTCGCTCAGCGTGGACGAGGAAGACCAGTTCGCGGCCAGGCGGCTGTCCTGGTGACATCCGCGTGCAGGGCCTAAACTTTCGTGCGAACTGGTCGCCATGCAGTGCGCAGCGCATCGACCTGCTAGGCCGCTTGCGCATTGATCAGAGCCGTCCAGAAAATCGCGACCACCGCCATTTGAATCATGATGCACTTTCGCACCCGCGCCATTCACGTCGGCCAGGAACGAGACCCCGCGACTGGAGCGGTCGTGCCGCCGATCTACGTTGCGTCAACTTTCGTGCAGCCGGGTGCGGGCGAGTGGGGCCAGTTCGACTACTCACGCAGCGGAAGTCCGACGCGGCACGCTTTCGAGCGGACGCTGGCCGATTTGGAGGGGGGCGTTGGGGCACTGGCGTTTGCCAGCGGGATGGCGGCGACGCACTGCGCGATGATGCTGCTCTCGGCGGGCGATCACGTCGTGGCCGGGTCCGATATCTATGGCGGCACGTACCGCCTGCTGCACAAGGTGCTCGATCGGGTCGGCGTTCGCGTGTCGCTCGCGCCGAGCACCGACCTCGCCGCGTTTGAAGCGGCGATCACGCCCCAGACGAAGCTCCTTTGGATCGAGAGTCCCGGCAACCCGCAGATGTCGATCTCCGACATCCCAGCGATTGCTGAGATTGCGAAGCGGCGTGGCGTGCTCCTGGGGATCGACAACACGTTCGCCAGCCC